>JAYTWQ010000156.1:0-5730 GCA_043743355.1 bacterium
ATCGACTGGATCATGGAGCGATACCAAGTCACCACCCACAAAGACAGCGGAATCACCAACAATCCCAACGACTGGGCAACCGAACAAAACAAACCCCGATACATCCTCGATCTCCTCCTCAGTGTGATCAACCTCAGCGTCCAGACTGTGGAGCTGGTGGAGGGCTTGCCACGGGTGGAGTTTGGGGGTGAAAATAATAATATTTAAACTACTAACTTTTTTCTTTACAATCAATGTCTAATATTACATCAATCACCTGCTACCTCGACGAGTGGCAACGAGAAAAACACCAAATCCAATACGTAAATTTCCCACTTGGGATGTAAAAACTAAATTATGAACCTAGAAAAAACACTAAAAATTCTTGACGATTCAAATATCCAAAAATATTTAATTAAGGACAAAAACAATGGATTTATGCGTGGTCATGGATTCAGAAGAGACTCTGAATATTTTAAAGAAAATGTTAAAGATCTTGATGAAACTAAACTCTCAGATCTTATATTTCTTTTTAATAAATTATTGATTAATGACGACCGTAATCTGTCTAATTCAAATATGGAAATTGAGAACAAAATCAATAACCTAGAAATACTTGCAATAAAATGTATTGATATAAATTTAGATCCTGATATTAACTGTTATATTATCAGTAAATTAATAAAATTTTGTGAAGATGCAACCTCTCTTCAAAATTTAAAATTCAAAGATCTACTTATTAAATATTTTAATGAAAAGTATGAAAAAATACTAATCAACCTAACCATAAGCCCAGATAAAGATTTAATTAACGATATTTGTAGAATAGAATATTTTACACGAACAAAGTTATTATCTTCTAACCCTAATTTACTAAATTTAATTTATGAATTATTTATAACTGATCAAAATCAGCTATTTACAAGTAGAATTCTTCCTTTTGTATTAAAAAAATACTTGAACTCAAGCGATGGAACAGATATACCAGAAGAAACAAGGAGGTTGATATTTTTAAATTTAGAAGAAAATAACTTACAAGATATAAATTTAATTAAAGATTACAAATTAGGTTTTTACAGTAACCCCAAAAATAAGTCTTTATTTACAGAACTATTAAACACTATACTCCACAAATATACTAATTTAGTGAATTCAAGCAATTCTAACCCAATAGATCGTTTACTAAAGGAATTTGATCAGTCAACAGTTGGCAAATTAAAAATTTATGTTTGTGATTTAGAAAGTAAATTATTCGAACTGAAAAATGCAAATGACAAAAATTGGGAGAGTAAAATGACGACTATGCAAATATGGAGTCATGATGAACAGAAAATTTATATCGGAAATTTAGAACTTCACCTAAGGGACAATATTCTTCCAACAAACGATTCTGACTTTTGGTATATTTTTTCAGAGTATTTAAAACTTATTAAAAATATCAATTTAGAAAATAAAGTTTCAGGAATATGGGCTGATATTACCAGAGTTGAATCTACCACTCATTCTTTTGGAAACTCAACTGACACTAGAAAACTTGAAGATATAAAAGAGTTATTAATCTCACAAATAATTATTACGTTTTGGAGAACTATTTTGACTAACTGTAATACATCAGATTTTATAAATGATTTGATAAATAAAAATATTAAACAGAAGCTAGATTGCGATCATAATTTCAAAAAAAGATATGAAGACCTTCCTCAACTATTAAATTATTATTTCTGGAAACTTAAAAGTCTATTGAATTTAGAGAAATATGATGAACTTTCAGCATTTGAGTTAACGAGTCTATATGAAAGTATAATTATAAAACTTGAGAGGTTTTTAGTAATTATTCAAAGAAAATTACATGGTGTAGAAACTGATTTAGATCTAAATTCAAATAAAATAGTGACGAAAGTCAATTTTGACAAATTAATAGAAAAAGTTGGTGAATATGAAACTTTTTTTCAGTATATAAATTACAAATACTTTGACTCTGGATTAGATGACGGCAAAAGACATGTTGTTGCACATTTCACAGCAATTAAAAAACCCTCTATACAATCAGTAATTGAACTATACTTAACACTTCTTTTTGTTGTTGGTTACTATAATAGCTTATAAACTAGATTAACCAAACCCCTATTCTACACCCCATACAACACCACAATTAGTCAAACTACAACTAATCAAAATCGTGAATAATTCAAAATAAGTACATTATTTCACGAAATACATTGACAGAATCGTGAAGACTAATCATAATTAGATTATGAACGTAACCAAAACCGAAAAGATCATTGATAGTCTCCGCCAAAGGTACTACAAATTAGCTGACCAAAAGCAGTCTTTGTTGGATATCATTAACGAAGTAGAGGTCGCAGAACAGGTATATAACTCTAATGCGATTGAGAACAGCACACTAACCCTTGAGGAAACCGAAAAAATCTTGTTACAGATTGATTTGGATAGGTTTGTGAGTACCCGTGAGCAGTTCGAAGCGTCTAATCTTGCCAAAGTTGTGTCGTATATCAACGCCAAAGCAAAAGAACGAGAACTAGACTTGGAGATGGTTTTGTTGTTACACAAGATGTTGATGTTGAATATTCGTGATGATATAGCTGGTAGGTTCCGCAATTCTAATGAATGGGTCAAGGTAGGTGGATATGTAGCAGTTGATCCCGAAAAAGTAGTTGCTAAACTCAAGGAACTGATTAGCCAGTACAATTCTAATACGAGACTAAATATTGTAAAAAGGATTGCAAAGTTCCATTTGGGTTTTGAGAATATTCATCCGTTCGTTGACGGTAACGGTAGAATTGGTCGTGTACTCAACAATTATTTGCTTATTCGAGAAGGTTACGTTCCAATCAACATTCGGTTCGTAGATAGAAAGCAGTACTACAATTCCTTTGCTGAATTTGATAACAATAAAGGGTCACTACTAATGGAAAAGATTGTCTTTGTGGCTATTACCAATAGTTATCACAAGCGACTAGCCTATATGGAAGGCAAAAATATTGTTAACCTCAAAGAATATTCCACAAAAGTTAAAATATCTTTATCTAATGCAACCAACAAAGCCAATAGACAGACAATAGAAGCCTTTATGGAGAAAGGGAATTGGAAAATTGGTATCGAGCAACAATGACCAAAATCTGTATAATTTGGATATTCCAATGACCAAAATACAAAATCATATTTAAAACTATCATGAACCATAACCAAATAACTTGCCCCAATTGTCAACATAGCTTTGAGGCCAACACAGCAATAACTACCCAAATCAAATCTCAATTGGAGGGAGAATATTCCTCAAAAATGAAAGCTGGCGAAGAAGCTCTAAGGCAAGAAATGAACCAAAAATGGTTAGCAAAAGAAGAACTACGACAAAAAGAAATCTCCAAAGAGCTGATAGATCAAAAGCAAAAAATTGAATTGGAAGCCAAAACCAAAGTGGATTTGGAAATGAAAGATCTCAAAGCTCAAAACGACGAAAATCAAAAGAAAATAGCTGAAGCGACAGCCAGGGAGTTGGAACTCAGAAAACAAGCTAGAGAGCTTGAGAATGCCAAAAAGGAATTTGAATTAGAGTCAATGAAACAGCTTGACATAGAAAGAGTAGCAATTGCCCAAAAGATAAAACAAGAAGAAGATGAGCGAAATCGGTTGATTAATGCAGAAAAAGACAAACAACTCGATCAACTCAAACGCTCACTAGAGGAGGCCAATCGTAAAGCTAATCAAGGAAGTCAACAAATTCAAGGCGACGTGCAAGAAAACGATCTAAAATCAATTTTGACCAGTAATTTTGGAAACGATATAATCACAGATGTACCAACGGGAATTAAAGGAGCAGATCTTATTCATACCGTTTTTGGATGTTTTGGAAAACAGTGTGGCAAAATAGTCTGGGAAAGTAAACGAACTCAAAGATGGGGAGAAGATTGGGTACAAAAGCTCAAAGAAGACCAGGCCAATACGCAAGCAGATATTGCAATTATAGCCACTCAGGTTTTGCCAGAAGGAATCGAATCGTATGGTCCTTACAAAGGTATTTGGGTTGTACAGTACAACAGTGTATACATTTTAGCCTTAACCAGTACAATTAGGCATTTTTTGGAAGAGATGCACCATGTCAAAAACTCTCAGATCGGTCGTGACGAAAAAATGGAATTTTTGTACAGCTATTTGACAGGTTCACAGTTCAAGAACAAAATTGAAAATATAGTCGATGCGTTTAGTTCGATGAAGGAAGATCTGGATTCTGAGAAGCGAGCAATGACCAAAATTTGGAGCAAACGAGAAAAAGAGATAACTAGAGTAATTGATTCAACAACTTCGATGTATGGAGACCTCCAAGGCATTGTAGGCAAAAAACTAGAGCAAATTGATAGATTAGAATTAGGTAGTGGAATAGATTAACTCAAACGACTCATTTCAACAAACAAACTCTATTTAATTCCTAAACTTATGACTGAACCCTCAAACCCTACTCCTTTCAACTTTTTAGAATACAAAAAAATAATTTGTATAGCGTTTCAAACACGGACTTTTGAAGAAGGTTTCAGACAGGCAAAACAAATGTACAAAGATACTTTTGACGAATACTTACCATTTCCAATCCAAAATCATCCAGCCGAACTAAGCAAATTCATGGACATGCTCCAAGACAAAATAGATGAATCAGATCTAATCGAACTAAAGTTACATTCCAAAGCAGAACTCAAACTACGATATAACCTGACCGACAAATTCTTTGATCTTTTTTACCCCCAAACAGAGGGAGAAGTAGAAATGCAAGACAGCAGAGAACGCTTTGGCAAAAAAGTATTCAGCAAATTGTACAACGAAAATAGAGTCCTCCTTATTCTAGACTCCGAAAAGTACCAGCAATATCTCGAAAGCAAAAAGAAAAAGCCTAATAATTCAAGCTTTCAAAGTCATTGATTCTAATTTTATCAAATTTTTAATGTTGATATTTTCAAATAAATTTCAAAATTCCCTTGACAAAAATCTGAAATACTTTGTAATATAAATAAGTAATTTTTCGCAAGATAAATTGCCCTCAAAGTGATAATTCACAACAACTGACGCACTTAAAACTTTTACCCTTGGGGTTGGAATTTGGTGTCGCATCATTGACCAACCCAACTCCAGAGGTAAGAGTTTTTTCAATGACCAAAATTCTCTTAAATCTTTAAAAAAGTCCAAAAAAATAATCCCTTGCGGGACACATATAATAGCGTAAGACACTATTATATTGTCACAAAAGAATATTATTGTCAAGGGCTGTTATACTTTATTGTCAATTTATGTACAACTATACAACCAAATCTCCTGATCAAAAGGACATTCTCATCAAAATCAAACCAGAAATAGAACAACTCAAAGACATTGGAAGAAATGAAAAAATTATACTTTCGCAGATACTTTTTTTTGAAGGTCTTAACAAAACTGAACATTCCGCGGGCAACAAATATTTTGCAAATTTAATCGGCAAATCTGAACGGACAGTTTCTAGGTGTATCAAAAAATTAGAAGAATTTGGATATATTGCCGTAGATATTATAGATAGATGTGCCAGAATCATCAAACTAAAGGTAGAAAAAATTCAATTAATTCTGTCTAGGGGGATAGACAAAATGTCCAAGCTCGTAGACAAAATGTCCGAACCAATAAGCTCTACTATCAACTCTATCAAAGGTAAACTTAGAACATTTACGAAGACTAAAGAGAAGAAAGAGATTTATAAAAACCGTTTTTATA
>JAYTWQ010000157.1:0-2155 GCA_043743355.1 bacterium
TGTAGAAGTAACCAAAAACTTTAGGTAACCATTTTTCCCAAGCTTGTTGCAAGTCTCCGTCTTCAAAAAATGACATGTTGGTGAATTGTTTTTAAGTCCAATTCGCTTGCAAGATGTAGATCTTACATTAGTATAGTAGCGGGGTGTGACACTTTGGCTAATTTTACTGAGCGATAGGTTGTTCTAATACTTTCAAATTTAGCTTTGCCTGTAGTTTTTGTCAAACAATTACACTGATTTCCCATTATTGTCATTCTGAACTTGTTTCAGAATCCCCCTAATATCACAATTAAGCTCAGTCAAAAAAAATAAACCCTTAAAGGGTTTTTAAAAATTAGATATATTTTCTACTTTTGCGATTTACCTTTTGGATTGTAATTTGGTGAGAGTTTTGGCGGTAAAGTAGTTGGTCGATCATAAGCACCTTGTATTGCATCATTTTAATCTGTTGTATGTCTTAGCAAAAGTTTCTGTTTTGACGGTTTCTCTCCAGCTCGGGTTTATTTTATCCCTATTAGCTTGTATTTTTTTGATTGTTTCTTGCTCCAGTTTTTCTTTTCTGGTTAAAACTTGAACGGAAGTGAAATCGCCACTTGTATTTTCTGATTTAAGTGCATCTGGCTTCAACATAAAATTGAATATGATTTAAATAAACTTAATTCATATCACAAAAAATTGTTTTAAGCAAGTCCCATTTTTATTGACTAATAAATAACTTTTTGGCAGTGATAAAAAAAGCCTTTATTATTTGTCCACTTTTAGATCCTGAAACAAGTTCAGGATGACACACCAAATTATATTTCAAATTTATTTCCAAAAAAATAATCCTTTTAGCATGAATTATTAATACAGCTAATTTCCTCCATCTTTAACGCTTCGACCCCTTTAATAAGAGAAGACTTTTGAAAAGCGTATTATAAAAGGGGCTGTATATTACCCTTTAATCCTCTTGATTTCTTCAATCTGAGCGGCTGTTAAGCTCGGCATCTTTACTTTGAGTTTTAAGATATGATCACCTTTTATTTTTGGATTATTTAATCTTGGCATACCTTTTTCCTTAATTTTAAGTTTTGAGTCTGGATTCGTATTGGGCGGAACACTTACTTCTAACTCACCCCACACAGTATTTACTACCTTTTTGGCTCCTAGAATAAAGTCAAAATAGTCCATTTCTAGATTGGAATAAATCGTAGTACCATCTCTCTCAAACTCAGCATGTTCAACCACTTGTACAACTAAAAACAAGTCTCCAGATTCAGAACCTCTATAACCAGCCTCACCTTTGCCTCGAATCCGAATTCGTTCATTTTGACTGATTCCAACTGGAACCTCGATTTTAATTGGCTCAATTTCTTGAGAATAACCTTGTCCTCTACAAACTGTACATTTGGTCTCAAAGATTTTTCCACGACCTTCACAATCTGGACACACGATCTCCTGTTGTACCATTCCAAAAAGCGTCTGATACCTCTGATAAACCTTACCTTGCCCGCCGCAAGTTTTACATTCAGAAACTCGACTATGAGGTTCAAACCCCTTTCCAGTGCAATGTTTACAAACTGTATTATGTTTGAGATCAAAAGTTTTGGCAGCACCAATTGCAATCTCTTCAAGGGTCAATTCAATTCCTACCTCTATATCCACTCCCCTGGCACGAGAAGATCTTTGCTGCTGTCCAAAACCACCAGATTGTTGATGACCTCTCTGTTGATTAACAAAATTATTGATAAAATCATTGATATTAACTCCATCGCCAAAACCAAAATCCATACCATCGAACGGACTTCCGCCGCCAAATCCACCTTGTCCACCAAAACCTCCACCGCCTTGATTCGGATTAACAGAACCAAACTTATCATATTGAGATTTTTTTTGTGGATCAGAGAGAACCTCGTACGCATTATTGACCTCCTTGAACTTGACCTCAGCGGCTTTGTCGCCAGAAGTTTTGTCGGGGTGATATTGGTGTGCCATTTTTCGGTAGGCTTTCTTGATTTCGTCCGCCGAAGCAGACTTTTGGATTCCTAGTAGATCGTAGTAGTTAGACATTTTGATTAGAATTAACTTATTAGTCTTAATATTACCCAAAGCTAGCAAGTTTGTCAAATGGTTGCCAGAATACACTTGGCTTGAATAAACATAAGTTGACTAGCAA
>JAYTWQ010000158.1:0-6975 GCA_043743355.1 bacterium
GGATTCTTGACCAATGCCTTGAACCCAAAAGCTACACTTTTCTTTTTGGCATTATTCACCCAAGCAATCAGTCCCAACACGCCAACAATTATCAAGATGGGCTACGGTATAGAAATGGTCCTAGCTACAATAGCATGGTTTGCGTTCGTATCAATAGTTCTAACTAATCCTAAAATCAAAAACAGATTCCTAAAAGTTAGTCACATCATAGAAAGATTCACAGGCGGAGTTCTAATTCTACTAGGATTAAAAATATTAACTGAGAAATGAAAGTAATGTAGAGACGGGTCGATCCTGCCATTTTTTGCAAGTAATAATTACTCAAAATATAAAATACCTAACTATCATCTCATTCATATCTAGTTTAGAATAGTTTTAAATTAACCTTGACAAACACTTACATATCTAGCATTATTGCAGCATGTCAACAGATCTTAACACAACTCAAGGAGATGAATATGGAGCAAGTCAAATCACGGTATTAGAAGGATTGGAAGCTGTTCGAAAACGACCTGGAATGTATATTGGAAATACGGGGAAAGATGGTCTGCATAGATGTATTGGTGAAATCCTGGATAACTGTGTTGACGAATTCATGGCTGGTTATGCAGATGAGATTAAAATGAAAGTTCTAGATGGAACAATCTATATAGGAGATAATGGTCGAGGTATTCCAACTGCAATCCATCCAAAAACAGGTAAATCAACGGTTGAGACAATTATGACAGTTCTGCACGCAGGCGGAAAGTTCGATCAAAAATCATATCAATTCTCTGGTGGACTTCACGGCGTCGGAGCATCGGTTGTGAATGCTTTGTCAAATCTTTTGCAAGTTTGGGTATTAAGAAATGGTGTTTACAAGCATATTTCGTTTGCCAAAGGTAAAGTCAAAGATGATCTTTCGGATTACACAAAAGAAGAATTATTAAAAAAATTTCCTGAGATTGAATCAGTTGAATGCTGGACTAAGACTGGGACTATTATAAGTTTTAAGATTGATGATACGATTTTTGAGACTACAGAATACGATCTCAAATGGATTTATGATGATCTCAAAGACAAAGCTTATCTCAATAAGAGTTTGAAAGTAAGTCTGGAAACTCAAGACCCTAAGTTCAACGCTAATTTTTGTTTTCCAGAAGGTATCAAAACCTATCTTGAGGATTTGACCGCTAAAGAAAAACTAATTACTCCAATTATTACTTTTGACGGTGAAGCTGAGAATTTTCATCTTTCTGCTGCCCTAGCCTATGGCGAAGATTATAACGAAAAGCTCTTTGCATTCACAAACGGAATTGCCAATCCAGAGGGAGGTGCCCACGTAACTGGACTCAAAGGAGCAATTACAAAACTAATCAACAATTACGCAACAGTCAAAGGCTACTTCAAAAAAGAAGAAAAATTCACCCCAGACGATCTTCGAGAAGGTATGCGAATAGTTCTGTCAATCAAGATGGCCGACCCACAGTTCACATCTCAATCCAAAGTTAAACTTGGTTCGACTATTGCCAGGACGCTTACAGATAGAATTGTAACTGATAGATTCGGAACTTTCCTAGAAGAGAATCCTAGCGTTGCTCAGTCAATTGTTATCAAAGGTCAATTGGCAATGAAGGCTCGTATTGCGGCTCGAGCAGCTCGTGAAAGTGTACTGCGAAAAGGTGTCTTAGAAGGTATGGCACTCCCAGGCAAATTAGCAGATTGCCAATCCAAAAAACCTGAAGAGTGCGAAATATATATTGTAGAGGGAGATTCTGCGGGTGGTTCTGCGAAGATGGGGCGAGACCGCAAAACCCAAGCAATACTTCCACTAAGAGGTAAGGTGATGAACACCGAGCGTGCGACTCTTGATAGAATTATGAACTACGAAGGAATCAAGAATATGATTATAGCCTTTGGAACTGGAGTTGGTGACAAATTCGATATTGAAAAGCTAAGATATCACAAAATTGTAATTATGACAGATGCTGATGTAGACGGAGCCCATATTACTACATTACTCTTAACTTTTTTGTATAGGTATATGAAAGATTTGATTGAAGGAGGATTCATCTATATGGCTCGTCCACCACTATATCAGATCAAAATTGGAAAGAAAGTAGAATATGTATATTCCGATCAAGAAAAAATTGACTATCTCAAAGCACAACAAATTGATGAAAGTGTAATTGCTGAAATTGTAGAACAAGAAGAAGATGTTACAGTAGAAGTTAATGATAACACAGAGACTGAAGTCCAAGCAGCCAAAAAAGGACCAAAAATTACTATACAACGATACAAGGGACTAGGAGAAATGAACCCAGAACAATTATGGGACACAACCATGGACCCGACACATAGATTGTTGTGGCAAGTAACTGTTGGTGAGGCAGCAATTGCTAATCAAGTATTCGAAGATCTGATGGGAGCAGAGGTCGAACCACGAAAACGATTCATTGAAGAAAATGCAGTGTTTGCGGAAGTTGACTTGGTATAATTAACACTTTCATGTTCCAAAGAAAAAGTAATCGGCTCGATATTCCAGAATTATATAAAAAGAATAATACTTTTTTTGTAACAATTGTAGAAGCTCAACGAAGATGTTTGTTCTCTAATATTGAAAGTAGAGGTGAAGCTTGCGAACCGCAATCAGATACTCAATTCAAAGAAAAAAGTAGCGGCGAACTTCACGAGCCACCTATTGACATAAAAAACAAGGAAGAAAGTCTTGAAAATATTAGAAATCTTAATAATATTGTTTCGCGAGCTTCACCGCTACATCACAATTTAACACCACAAGTTTTTAATTCATCTACTCCAATTGGAAAAATTATAAAGTCAAATTGGTTTTATTTAGAGACTTTATTTTCTGATATTGTTTTGGGTGACTTTCTAATAATGCCAAATCACATACACTTTATCATAGAGCTTAAAGAAAATCCCAAATGGAAACAATCTGCTAAACCTATTTTGTTGAGTAATATAATTTCAGCTCTAAAATCAAAGTCAGTTACTGATTGCAAAAAGAAAGGGTTGTTCGATGAGCAAACATTCTGGCAGAAATCGTATTACGATCATATTGTGAGAGGAGAAGATGATTTGTTGAAAATAAGAAAATACATTGAGCAAAATCCTACCAAGTGGAATTTGGATATTCTGAATCCAGTAAACGAAGTAAAGTACAAGAAACAATTTAATTTTTAGCGTTTCATTGAAAATGGCTCGCAAGCTTCACCGCTACACCAACCTTCATATCATCTCCACCCTACCGCCGCCAACTTGGAATACTTGATCGACATTTTTGATTGTGTTGAGTCTATGAGCAATTATAACCTTTGTTGTGTTTGGAGATAATTTGTCTAGAATTTCTTGGAGTAGCTTTTCGGTAACAGTGTCAAGGTTGGCGGTTGCTTCATCTAATATCAAAAATCTTGGGGAGCGGAGAATTACACGAACAAAATTAATAATTTGTTTTTGACCTAACGAAATATTGGCTGAATTATTAGTGACTTCAGTTTTGAGCCTATCTGGAAAAAGATTAATTAATCTATCAATGCCTCTATCATTCAAAAGTTTTTCAAATTCTCTTCCTTCTTCTTTGGATACATCTGGATTAAAAGTTGAGCTAAAATGTGCTAATTCATCATTGCCATAGACAATATTATCAAGCAGAGTGCCCGTAAACAAATAAGGTTCTTGAAGAATAAATCCAATTTCTTTAACGAGGTCGACGTCATTCCATTGGGACAAATCTTTACCTTGAAAAATTACATTACCTGAAACTGGTGAGATGAGCTTTGACATTAGTGCTGCCGTAGTACTTTTGCCTTCACCTGTCGGACCGATAAGAGCATACGATTTGCCTTCCTCAAGAGACAAAGAAACATTATTAAGGATTTTTTTGGAATCTGGAGTATACGAAAAGGTAAGATTGTTAATTTGTAGTATTATGGACATATTTATTTTAATTTAAGCAAATTTTGAATTCTATCCCAAGCTGCCAGTGCTTCTTGTAGTGTTCCCCAAACTGAACCTAAGATCTGCAAAGGTTGGTAGAACTTTTGGGTATAACTCAAGAATCCTACCAAAACGCCAGCCGTAACTTCACCTTTGGAGATAAGATAAACACCTAAACCAAGTACCAATAGCTGTGCCAAATTCCCAGAAAAAGCATAAATTGGCTGAAAAATTCCGTTCATCACTTGACTTTTTAGTTTGTTAAGATATGACTTGTGATTCACCACTTCGAACGATTCACGAAAATATTGCCGCTTGTTAAATACTACCAATGCTCGAAAGTTATTGATATTCTCATCCAAAAAACCGGAAAGCTCGCCGCTTGCCTCCAGGCTTTGTTTATTAGCTTCACGAACTTTGTTAGTAATAATCTGATTAAATATTACAACCAAAATTACTGGTAACCATACGACGATTGCAAGTTTCCAGCTAATCCAAAATACAAAAATACCAATTCCAACAAATGTAAAAAAGTTCCTGACGAATTGAAATACACTTTGACCAAAAAAATTGTTTAGCTTTTCGGTGTCGTTGTTGATTCGACTAATAATGTCTCCACTTTTGTTTTGATTAAAAAAATCTAGCGGGAAAGACTGAACCTTGTCAAAGAGATCTCGACGAAGTGTATGTAAAATCTGTTGACTTATTCTTGATGTGGTAATAGTCTGAAAATAACTGATGACCGAAGTAAAAACGAATATTCCAAGTAAATAATACAAAATATTAGCAAGCCCAGCAAGATTACCTTTGGAAATGTATTGGTCAATACAAAGAATTATCAAGAATGGTACGGCTACTTCAGCAACAGAAGACAAAATTACTGTTCCAATCGTCAACCAAATTTTGCCCCAAGTTCCAGTCAAATATTGGTTAATCTCTTTGGCGAATTGCATAGGGCTGGATTTGGTTTTGAGGTCTTTGAGGTTGTAGTTAATGGACATGGATATTCAAATTATGAATAAAAAATGCAACTATGTCTAATGTGAATTATTCTCCAGTTGGAATTTGTGAATCAGCTTTTAGCACTTGTAATTTTAAATTATTTTCAATGTTATCTACTATTCTTTGTAACTCATCCAAGTTTTGTTGGTGTTTTGCAAAACCACCCTCGTCATGAGCTGAGTTTAGTTTGTAATTTACAACTGTTTTATCAATTTGATTTTGTAGTCTGTTTGAAAGCCTTAAATACTTATCAGCTTCGCTTCCATCTAATTGACTAAGTTTATCAAGAACATTTTGAAGTTTTTGGATTTCTTCATTTAATTCGACCCTATCTATTGCTACATTTTGCCAATTTTCAGCAATTTCTTGGCTTACATTTTCAACTGGAGCTTTTAGTGAATTCGATGCTAGTTTTCTTATTGAGGAGGCATTTTTAATCCACTTTTCTTCAAAAATTTGACTAGTAGCTTTTCCTTCATTTGCTTGTGATTGTAACAATTCAGTTTTTGTTGATTCTAATTGAGATGAAAGATTATTAGATTTTTCTATTCCAATTAAGGTTCCTGATACCCCTGCAATTGCTGTAAGCATTAAAGCTGTTTCTTTTTTTGACATATAATTTTTATTTGTTAATTTGTAACTATATAGATTATACCGTGAATTTTAAATTTATGCAAATTTTATCAAACTAACTCTTGGCTGCGGGCGATCATTTGGTACTCTACACAACTTTTGATCAAATCGTCGTGCTTGCCAATTCCTGCAATCTCCCCTTCTTCAATAACAATAATCTGGTCAAAATCCTTGATACTTTCAATCTTCTGAGTAATAGAAATAATTGTTATATTGGGGTAATTAGTTTTGATATTTTGCCAAATTTGTTTTTCTGTTGCACCGTCGACGCGCGCCGTAAAGTCATCAAGCAATAGTACTTTTGGATTAATTGCCAGAGCCCGAGCGAGCATCAACCTTTGTTTTTGTCCACCAGACAAAGTATTACCTCGTTCACTAACTATCGTTTCTAATCCATCTGGCAATTCATTAATCAAAGTGTCTAAGGTTGAGGTTTCGATTGCATTTTGTATGCTCTCTTCATCTGAATTATTATGAAATGCAATATTATCTCTAATTGAGGAATTAAATACAATCGAATCCTGAAAAACTAGCCCGATCTGACTAAGTATTGATTCTTGTGACCAATCTTGAATTGGAATTCCATCGACCAGAACAACACCTGATGTTGGAGTTGTTAATGAAGCCAAGATCGAAAAAAGCTGGGATTTGCCTGCAGCGGTCGGACCTAATATCGCTATACGAGTTCTGGCCACGATATTGAAATCAAAGTTTTTTATGATTTTCTTTGATAGTATTTCAAGATTGAGTTCTCTTACTTCAATATTACCAATTATCTCAGCTGTGTGAGTTCCAGTGTGGATAATAGGCTGTGCCTTCGTAATTTTGAGAATATTTTCTAGACTTACGAGTCCCCTACTAATTGCCTGAGACGTGAATCCAAGTATAAAAATTGGCGTAATCAAAAGCGAATAATAACTAAGAAATGCCGAAAGCGATCCAACCGAAAACTCACTGCGAGCAATCCAATTACCGCCGAACCAAATAATTGCAGCAATAGCAAAGTTAGTAATCAAATTAATAATTGGAAAAAGTGATGAGAACAAATAAACAATTCCATAAGTTAATTCGCGGCTTTTATTATTCAGTTTTTCGAACTTTTTGGCTTCCCAGGTATTAGAATTAAGAACTCTGATGAGCGGTGCACCGAACACGCTTTCGCTAATAACTCGATTGAGATTCGTTGTATTGGCTTGAATCAAACGAAAAAAATTCCCAATCTTCGAAAAAATAAATCCAAAAGTTAGAATTATGAAAGGCAAAGTTCCAACCGCTATCAAGCCTAATTTCCAATTGGTGACTAACATTATAGTACTCGACCCAATCAATAGAATTGCCGAAGTAAAAATAGCAGTAATACCTTGCGAGACAATGATTTTGGTATTATCTGTATCACTCGTCGTT
>JAYTWQ010000159.1:0-5066 GCA_043743355.1 bacterium
ACAAATCAAACCCTAAACTAAACCAAGCCCACTTTCAGTGGGCAACCTGCAACCTTGTGTTGCTTGAATCCACCTACTTCAGTGGGTGGTGGTTTAATCCCAATCTCTTATCAATGGGTTATTTTTTTGGTCAAAAATTAATAAACTTTTTGTTTTAGCTGATTTAGATACTAAATTAAATGTTTAAGATATACAACAAAATTAAATTTATATATGTCCAAAAAAATCAAAATCATAATTGCAATCGTACTTGCATTAATCCTAGCGTTGGGAATCTACATAGCTCCAAGAGTAATTCCGTACTCCCAACCAAATCCTAATATTATCAAAACTGATCAGGGTTCTTTTGAGTTAAGAATGTCAAGCAATGTTCCAATTAGCTATCTGTTCTATAAAGAGCATGAAGAATATGCAAAAGATTATTATAATCGTATTTCATCTGTTGTTAAAGATCCTCATATAATAATCAATTCGAGTACAGAAATCGTTACTGAGGGATATTTTCCAAGTTCAAATAGAATTAGTGTAACTTCACAAAAGTATGATTTAGTACCTGGAAAAGATCTCAGTGCCTTGTATCAGTACAATTTCCGAAATGATAAGTTTGAGTTTAATGGATTTGTAACTTATTCTAAACAAGGAATTATGCAATTGAGCACTTTGGAAGAATTTCTACAAAAACCAGAATATCAAAATCTAAAACTAAACTAATTTTAAAACTTCAATTTTATGTCTAATCTTATCAAACTAATCTCAATTCTACTTGTCTCGTTCTCTATTATTGTCAGCAATCTCAATGTCTCTTTCAATCTCAACGTAGAAGCCAAGACCAAGGACGATCAGTCTGTCAGCAAGAAGCAAATCAAAAAGAAATTAAACCTTAATTATACCGACCCGAGGTTTGAAACTGACTTGAATACAGATCAAAAGAGTGCAATCCTAAAATCTCTCAAAAGATGGAAAGGCGAATTGCCAATTGACAATCTATTCACTGTAACATCTATAGCCAGCCTCAAATCTAGTACTAATGATGAAAATAAACAACACAAAAAAATAAACAAAAACATTGCAGATGCACTTGTTGTGTACATGTGGTCTCAGACTCCCAATCCAGATTTTGATCCTAAGAATCCTGGTGATGGTGAAAAAGGTGATCCTAGATATATTCGTACCCAATTCAATGTATTGCTCAAACAAAACAAGAATGGTAGCTGGAAAGCCAGTCTCGAACGTGACCCCGAAACCAAAATTGAATCTGTTGATATTACAGAAACTAATCTAGACGAGCAGATATATAAAGATCTTTTTGCTACTGACAAAGCTGATAATGGATTCACAGCTACCGAAGAAGTGCTTATAGACGATAACGCAGCTGATAATATTCAAGAAACAAAAAAGTCAAACACCATTACGAATACCAAAAATGAAAATGAAAAAAGTCAAACAATTACAACTCAAAAACCTTCAATTAGTTCTATTGCTCCAGTGGTAGTAACGCCAATTATTGAAGATGCCCTCAAATCTGAACTCAAAGAAAAGAAAACAAGCTGGCTGAATAATATTCTGGGCATTGGGTCTATCAAAGTAAGTGCAGGAGTGTCAGAAATCTCTTGGCCATGGACGAACGGAGAATCCTGGCAAGTTACTCAAGGCTGGCACGAGTGTCAAGGTGCAACATCAAATGCAACATCAGATACAATTGGATTGATATCTGGATGTGCGCTTGATATTTCATATGTCAATACAGGTGCGTCTAATGTAATCAAAGCCCCTATAACTTCTACCATCACCAGATTTTGTCAAGATCCTGTTCAATCTGTCCTTAATTTTGGTGATAAGATGAGTATAACTCATATTAAAACATCATCTTTGACTACGGCGGGTGGTGCATTTGTTCGCAAAGCTGATACTGTGGGCACAGTTTTTGATCCAGGTCCGATTAATCCATCAGATACTGCAAACTGGATATTAAAAGGATTATCATATCGGTATACTACTAAATGTGGAGCAACTGGTGGTGCCCATATTCATGTCAAATTCCCATGTATTACAGATCCTAATACTGCAATTCCTACAGATCAATCACAATTAAATTCCAGAAATCTTGTAGGGAATGTAACAGTCGATGGTATTGCTTATTTTGGTCCAAAAGATGGTACAAGAGGTGATGGTGTTCCAGCACGAACCGATGGATTGCAGAACTACAACCCAATAACACCACCAATTTATCAACCTTTAACACCAATTTCATATTACAATTTTACCTCCCAAAATACCCCGAACACAAATAATTATTCTGGCAAAATAAAAGCAATTTCAAACCCTAATCTAATTTTTGATATCAAAGACTTTAATGGTGGAAATAACGCTCCGGTCATAATTGCAACCAATAATACAGCAGGTAATGCAGAGAATCAACTTTGGAGTTATGACAATATTAACAAGCAAATCAAAGGTATGAATGGCAAATGCCTTGACCTAGGAGTTACAATTAACACACCAGATCGGGGTCTCAAAATGCAAGATTGTATTTTAAATAATTCTAACCAAAAATGGACTTTTAACTACTTTGATCAAATTGTTAGTTTGGCAAATACTGCAAATTGTGTAGAGGCATTGGGAGGAATAATAAATAATTCAACACTAGTAATAAATCCTTGCAGTGCTAGTAATAGTAATCAAAAATGGAATTTTTCAGAAATAGCAACTTTACCTCCAAGAACCTACCTAAACGTACGAGTCAATCTTTCAGGTGCTTGGAATAACACAACAAAATTAATGAATACAGACCTTAATACAAATAACACAATTCCACTTAATCAGCCTTATTGTACAGCACCATGGAATTATTGCGGAACTGAAAATATTCCAAATAGAGCTAACATTGACCCTACTGCAGTTGACTGGGTCTTGATAGAAATTAAAAACTCGGTAGGAACTACAATTCAAAAGAGAGCGGCTTTGATAACGAAAGATGCGTATTTAACATCAGCAGCTGGTATTTATTCACCAGCTTCACCAAATCAATTTTTCCCCATACTATTTGATAGTATAACAACACCTGGAAACTATAAAGTAATAGTAAGGCATAGAAATCATCTTGCTATTGCAACTGATCTAGACGTCACTTTAACACCAGGTACGGTAACTTATGTCGTCGATCTAAGAAATAATGTTAACGTAAAAGCCTCAGGTCAGAGTCTGCTTGGAACGATAAACAATGTAAATGTTTACGGTATTAGATTTGGAGATGTTAATAGTGATGGGTCTATTGACTCTGCAGATAGAACCATTGTTGGGCTTTCTAGCGAGGCGACGAATGTTTATAGTAAAAATGATGTCAACTTGGATTCGTCAATTGATTCTCTTGATAGAACATAGATTCGGCTTGCACAAGAAGCACAAGAAGTTTTGTAAGCCATAATTACATTCAAGTGAGTTAACTAACTATTTGCTGAATTATCAAAAGAAAGGAAACTATGTATTCAAAAACCAAATATCGAAATTCAAATTAAGCCATTTAACAATCAGTTTTATTATCTTTAAACTTGTTTTTTTTACTAAATTCTCACCTTCATCTTGAGCAAGTTCGAAGTTGGTTCGGATTCCCCGAATTTAGCCTCGCAACGACAAGCAAAAAATCTGTAGTGAATTATTAGCAAAAATAGACTTTTTTTATTATATTATAGCTAATAGATCTTTCGTTTCTTTTGGTGCTGAGGGCATATCTTGAAACAAGTTCAAGGTGCAACCCGCTATCCTCAAGATGACGGAGTTTATTTTAATCAAAAAAATTGAAATAAATCATTTGTGACAATGATAAAGTTGATTTTTAATATTTGGGTTTCAAAGTTTTGTAATCATATTCTAATGCTAAAATAATGACATAAATCAAATAGTAATTTGCCTCTAACTTCTTTAAATTGATTAAAATTGCAAAACTAAGTTTAACAGATTGACAAAAAAGGTATTGAAAATCATTATTAGGATCTAAACTATGACCAAAATAAAAGCTGTAGAAATACATAACCTGACCAAAACTTATGACACAGGAACTCAAGCTGTTAAGAATGTTAACCTTGTGATAGAGGCTGGAGATTTTTTTGCACTCTTGGGTGCCAACGGAGCAGGCAAAACTACAATTATTGGAATAATGACAGGATTAGTGAACAAAACCAGTGGTACAGTAAAAATTCTGGGTCATGATATAGATACTGATACAATTGCAGCAAAACAGCAAATTGGAGTAGTGCCTCAGGAATTCAACTTTAACATGTTCGAAAAAGTACTTGACATCGTTGTACAGCAAGGTGGTTATTATGGAATCCCAGCTCATGTTGCCAAACCCCGTGCAATTGAGATCCTTAATAGATGCGGTCTAGGAGACAAACTCGATTCAGTTAGTAGAACGCTTTCTGGGGGAATGAAACGAAGATTGATGATTGCGAGAGCATTGATTCATAATCCAAAAGTTTTGGTGTTAGACGAGCCAACTGCAGGTGTGGACGTAGAGCTAAGAATCGGTATGTGGGAATATCTCAATGAACTCAACCAAAATCATGGTGTAACAATATTACTCACTACACATTATCTAGAGGAGGTAGAACAACTCTGCAAAAACGCAGCAATAATCAAATCTGGAGAAATCGTAAAGCAAGGGTCAGTTCGTGAATTACTGAATTCAATGGATCAAGAGAGTTACACGATAGAAGTCGACGAAGCAAAAGAAGTAATTGGACTGAATCTGATTGACGACCACACCTACGAAGTAGCAATCAAAAAGAATCAAGGCATCAATCCTATGGTAGACATTTTGACCAAACAGGGAATCAAAGTCTTGGGAATACGACCAAAAGGCAACAGGCTTGAAGAACTCTTTTTGAATGTTATCAAGAGTTAATATCATAAATTGAACAATATTTTAACTATTTGAAAAAATTTAGCAAAATATAAACATTTTACATTTGCATACACTATTAAAAAGCAACAGCAGTTTTTAATCCTCCAAAGTGTTCAACTTTAACTCTTTTGGCAAAAGGGAGCGGTAAGTTCAACTTAATCCATTT
>JAYTWQ010000160.1:0-2664 GCA_043743355.1 bacterium
TAATTCCTTACTGCGGACTCGCCATAGTCTTTTGTACAAGTTCCATACTTGTCACATCCTTCACCAAGCCATTTGTAAGCAGCTACATATATATCTGGCTTACCATTGAATTTTGGGTTTGAGCGATTTTCTTTAATTTTTAGATCGTAACCAGCCTGTGCCATTTTCATTTGGTTTTCCGGTTCTTTTCGAAGTTTGTCACCAGAATAGTTTTCGTCACCAAGAACTTGTTTGGCAAGCAGTTGATAAGTTCGAGCAGCTTTGGCGCTTTGACAAAATTGAATAATGCCGTAGCACTGTTCTCCACCGTCATATATGTCAAATTCGCAATCGCTTTCGGTCGGACATAGGCTGATAACCCATGCTATTACTTCAGTTCTAACTCCAGCTGTCTTACCTGCTTGTAGAATTTTATTAATCTTTTTTACAGGTATTTGAGTTTGTTGGATCCCTCTCTGAGCACGCCAAATAGTAACTTTATCATTGTCTGATTTGCCTGCTAATTGTTTTTCAAAACATTCAATTTTGGCATTACTTAATTGAGCTACTCCCGTTCCATTACCAGTCTGACAAGGTGAATTACACCCTGGAATTGTAGTGATGAATCTGTTAAAATCGGATCTTATCAATCCTGAGTCGTATACCACCAGTGCTTCTGCAGTACCAACACCAGCTTGTAGAGCCTTACCTACTCCGCCAAGAATATCCCCAGATGCTGCTTTACCAATTGCTTCAAAACCAGTTATTAATGTATCTACAGTTTTGAATGCCCTAACATCACTCTTTCCGTTATCACATTCAATTGCTATTATACCACCAACGAAGGCTAACATCAAAAGTAGTGCAAGAATAGTTGGAAGAATCCACCAAGCGTTTGCAAGAAACAACTTAAATGCTGCTTTTTTTGCTAGATCTGCTGATTTGTCTTTGAGTTTGCTTTGGACGGCTTTGACTCTACTTTTGGGTGATTGCAGATCAAATGGATTTTCGCTAGATTGAGTCGTTTCGTTCTTTATTACTTGTGGCGTTGTTGGGACTTTTCCTCGTGCAATATCAACCAAGTCTTTAAGGTAATTACCGACGTTGATTTTTCTAGCGTTATCAACTGATTTTTTAAGTTCTGGCGAATATTTTCTAATTCTTTTTACATCTACAAGATCTTGCTTTTTGGTGTCAAAATTTATTTTACGAGCTGATTTGAGGCTATTTTTTAGTTCTGGAGAGTAATTTAAGAATGTAGGGTTAGTAGGATCTTCGTCAACTTTGTTGCCAGTGGCTTTGTTAATTTCACTTACCAAATTTTGATCTTCATTTATTTCATTTTCTAATTCATCGATTGTTGTATTTTCAACATCATCATCCCAAGGATCTGGAATTTGTTCATGCTCATAGTTATTTTCATTTGATTCATTGTTTAATTCCTCATTATCATTTTCATTGTTGTCCCATGGATCTGGTATATCATCGTTTCCACCAGTTCGTCTTGGTGGTCGATTATTTCCATTTCCACCACCATTCCCGCCAGTTGATCCTTCTACATTGCCGCCTCCACTTCCACCATTTGAATCAGCTAATGAATCTGAATAATTAGAATTTTGTGAAACTCCCGAAGTTGAATTTGAAAACTTATTATCACCTCGTTCAAGGCTGTTACTGATTGGTATAGATTCAATCGCTGCAGCTATAGTCGTTGTTGTGCTGGTTAATGTACTGTCCGATGGCAACACAGGAGTTGCCCCTACGATTCCGCCTTTGAGAATACCACTGTTTTGATTGCGACTTATGATTCTTTCTCCATCTCTATTCAGGACATAATTGCCTTCACGATCCAAAACATATTTAGGTTCCTCCGAATCGGTTTTCGCAAATTTGTTAACATTGTCAAAAGCATTTTCTGAATTAGAATAATTTTTCCTACCAAAATTAAATGGCTTTTGGATCACTCCAGAATTAGGGAATCTTTGATTGGAAAATTGTGATGTTCTTCCAATAGAGTTTCTGAGATTGGATAAAGGTTGTACTGATTCTTGTTGAATTGATGAAGTGTCACTACTCGGTGCATACCTATTTGGAAAGTCATTCTGAGAACTTACGCTTGTTGTCCTAGATTTAGTGTCTTGATTAGTTTGATTCTGTGGATTATAAGGTTGGTTTGTACCTAATATATTTGATGAAATAGAGTTGTTACCAAAATTGTTAAATACTGCAGAGTTGTTAGGTGTATCTTGGTTGATTCGTCCCAAAAAAACTTTATCTTGATTAGTCTGACTTGGTCCAAATGGAGTAATATTTTGAGACTGTGGAGTTCGTCCACCAAAAGAATTTGGGTTTCGTGTAATTTGTCCTGACCCAAAACTTTGATTTTGATTATTTCCACCGACTTGAATTGCACTATTATTAACAATTGAATTGATTGACGCTGCTGATATTGCACCAATTGCGAGCGAGGCTGCTTGACCACCGACTGTAATTGCTCCAGCGATTTGACTGGCACCAACTGGAATTACTGAGCTCTTGTTCAGTTGTAATAAACTTAATTTTTGAGCTTTTAATTTTTCTAGGTTAAGGTCCGTTGAAGAATTTTTTGGAGGTGCAATCGGTGTTCCAAGCGGTCTTTTGGATTCAAATTGCTGCGGGTTTTGACTTTGATTTGTTTGGTAATTA
>JAYTWQ010000161.1:0-7753 GCA_043743355.1 bacterium
CATATTATGAATTTACAAGATAATACTGTTAGATTTTTAGACATTTGTAAAATTCCCAACAAAGTAAAAATCAAACCCTACAAATCATAATTCAAATCCACCGCTATATTTTTGAAATACAAAGATTTAGAAGAGAATTACCTGTCTAGAATAATGGAATCTTGACACCATAACACTTCACCTGTAAAAGCATCATTAAACACCATCAGACCATCAAGTTCTGTTTTATCACTACGCCTTCCAAAGTAAGTTGTGTCACAGATTATCACAATTTTTCTTGGCTTAATCAGATGATAGGTTGAAGTTGTTTTGCTAGAGTAGATTTTATTCCTAATCCAAATATGAGATTTACCATATTTCTTACACAGATCTGCTAAGGATTGATTTTAAAAAAGTAATCTGTCATTAATTTCTTTGCTTGAAAAGATTTTCGCTTTGGAGATTGAAATTGAGTCCTGCAGTTTTTACACTCAAATCTTTGTAAGCCATCTCTATTAGTACCATTTTTGTTGATTTTGTTTGATCCACATTTGGGACAATTTTTGTGATTAATTGATTGACTTTGCATAGTAATCTAGAGTCTAGCTTATTTATCGTTTAGAGTAAAGGAGATAAGGCTAAAACTTCCCCACAAAAGTTTCTATAGGTCATTTTTTGTCAGCAAAAGTAATTTTGGAGTGAGGTAGTGCTTGACAATTGAAATAAAATGTGATAAAAAATTGGAATGGAAAATAAAAAACCTGTATTGTCATTTAATTATGTTCTTATTCAGCTTGAAATTTTGGATTTTGAAAAAAATAATTCTCAAACCATTAATAAAATTGCTAACGAATTATACCTTCATCCAAGTAAGATTCACTTAATATACAATATACTTAGACTAATTCAGATTCTTGAAAGTACCGATAAAGATATAAATTTTGTTAATATCGCCAGTAGGTTTAATAAAAGTTTAGCCGAATCTAAACAAATCAATTTTCAATCTCAACAAAGCAGCGTAGAACAAATATCTAATAAATTTGTTTTTAATGACGATGTTGCAATATTGATAGAAAAATATTGGCTAAAATACTATACTCGAAAGCTCGAACGAGACGGTCTGGAAAAAACTCTTAAAAATAGATTCAGCACCCAATTCGATCGCAAAAGAACGGTTGTTTTTAATTCAGCATTATTGCTTCAAAGAAACGAAATTGAAAATTACTTGAAAGATACTAGCCAACATAGATTTATGGAAAGAGTCAACTATTTGACTAATCTGCTAAAAAACAATCCAAAAACCACCGACTAGTCTTATTTATATTTTTGACAAATTAAGAATTTCAAAGAAGTATTATAAACATGTTCCAGTCCGTTCCAGTCCGTCACTCCATCAATTATCAGAACCAAAAACTTACACTCGAAACAGGGCTTCTGGCGCTCCAAGCCACATCTTCAGTCGTCGCAACTATAGGCGAAACCACCGTCATGGCTAATGTCGTTATAGGTAAACCGTCGCTTGGAGATTATTTTCCACTACAAGTAATCTACGAAGAAAAACTGTATGCCTCTGGCAAAATCAAAGGTTCCAGGTTCATCAAGCGGGAAGGTCGTCCATCTGATAATGCCGTACTTACTGGTCGAGCTGTGGATAGATCGCTCCGTTCACTCTTTGACGATACACTTCGGAACGAGGTTCAGGTAATTATTACTGTATTGTCTCTAGACGAAACCAACCCGCCAGATACGCTCTCTGTTCTCGCTGCCTCAGCTGCATTGACATTAGCTTCCAAAGATTTCAAGGGTCCTGTTAGTTCGGTGCGGATTGGACTTGAAAGACAAAACTTTGCTCAATCATTATTAGAAGAAATCAAAAATGGCTCACCATCAACTTGGGCTGATACAATGCTCAAAGTCAATGACATTATAGATCCCGAAAACGAAACTAACATTCCAATTCTTCGACAAATTTTCAAGATAATTGGCAAATCTAGTCCTGAAATGGCTACAACTCTCAAAAATGAATTCAAATCTTCTAACAAACTTAATTCATTAGAAATCCAAACTAAATATAACGGAACTCTTCGGACGATTGCGAATCCTAATTATACAGAGAATACCAATGGACTACTTGATTTGATTGTGTCTGGTGACGGCGTTAATATCATGATGGTTGAGGCGGGAGCTGGAATTATAACTGAAGAAGAAATGGGGATTTGCCTGGATAGGGCTAATGAAGAACTGACGATACTAACTAAATTCCAGAATGAATTCATCGATCTAGCAATCGAAAAAGGTTTGGCAAAGAAAGCTTTGATGCCATCCAAAATAGCTGATCCAAAATTCGTCAAATACTGGTCGGATTATTCAGTTAGAATTGAAGCAATCCTGTATTCAGATCTTAACAAGCAAGAAAAAAATGAGCAAGTGTATGGAATCGAAAAACATCATCTCAAAGTTCTTGAACTGGCAATTAATTATGTGATTCACCAGAACGAAATACATCGAAACAAATTATTCGAAAATGATCCAGAATTGGCACAAGAAATATTAAATCTTGTCGAAACCGAAACAGACTTTAAACGAACTAAAGATCAATTCTATAACGCATTTCATAGTCTAATCAAAAAAGTAGTCCAAGATAATATCCTACATCGAGATCGTCGAGTGGACGGCAGAAGATTAGACGAAACCAGAGAAATCATTTGTCAAATTGATGTTTTACCTCGTGTTCACGGTTCTTCATTATTCAGTAGGGGAGAGACACAAGTTCTCAATATTTTAACTCTTGGAACGATGCGAGACGCTCAGACACTCGATGACATGGAGAACTTTGATGAAGAAGTCAAAAGGTATCTACACCACTATAACTTTCCATCTTATTCAGTCGGTGAAACTGGACGATATGGTGGAGTAGGTCGACGAGAAATTGGACACGGTGCTTTGGCAGAACGAGCGTTGATTCCAGTTATTCCAACCGAAGAAAAATTCCCTTATACTATGAGGTTAGTGTCAGAATGTCTAGGTTCTAATGGTTCTACATCTATGGCTTCGACTTGCGGATCATCGCTCTCATTATTAGCTGGCGGTGTCCCTGTCCGAGATATTGTAGCTGGTGTCGCGATGGGATTAGTACTTGAAAGTATTGATAATAATTTAGGTGATTTGAATGATTTAGAAATAAAAACTGAAAGATTGACACTTCGACTTATTCAAGAAAGTGATGCACAAGATATCTTTGATAATTATGATGATGAAACTGCTAAATTTTCAGGCGAATTGAAAGCTATTAATACTGAAGAGCAAATAAGAAAAATCAAAAAGCTAAAAGTTGAGATGGCGAACAATAAATTCTTTAGTTTTGTAATTTTAGACGCTAAAAATGAATTTCAAGGTTGCACATCTAGTTTTACAAGACCTGATGGTGGTCAAAATATTGGAATTTGGATCAAGAAAGATTCAAGAAATAATAATCTAGCTACCGAAGCTGTGAATAAAATGATTAACTGGATTCAAAAAAATCTGAAGTTTAGTTACATTTCCTACTTTTATTTTGATGGTAACGAAATAAGTCAAAAATTATGTGAAAAATTGGAAGGTTTTACTTTTAATTCAAAAAAGAATATCCTAAATGAGTTTTTGAACAAAAATCAAGATGGTATCGAATATCGACTACCTGGTAACTTTGTACCCAAGTTCAAGGTTCTCACAGATATTCAGGGAATGGAGGATCATCTTGGCGATATGGATTTCAAAGTAACTGGAACTGGTGATGGAATTACAGCGTTACAGCTAGATAACAAAGTCGCAGGTTTGACTTCGGACATTCTCAAACAAGCTCTAACCAAAGCCAAAGTTGCTAGACTTCACATCCTAGATATAATGAAAAAGTGTATTAGCGAACCTCGAGATACGATTTCCAAAAATGCTCCAGGTGTCTGTGTAGTCAATGTTCCGATCGAAAAAATCGGCGATGTAATAGGTGGCGGTGGAAAGATTATCAAGTCTATTGAACAATAATTCGGAGTGGATGTGGATATAGAGAAAGAAACAGGGCGAACCTATATCTACGGCAAAGAAACCCAAGCCGTCAAAGATGCTGAACAGTACATCTTGGGTCTAATCAAAGAATACGAGTCTGGAGAATGGATTGAAGGTGAAGTATTCAGAATAGAAGCATATGGGGCATTCATCCGAATTGATGGCGGAGACAAAGAAGGAATGTGTCATATCTCCAGAATGTCCGAAAAACGAGTAGAAAAAGTCGAAGATGTCCTCAAGATTGGTGACAAAGTAAAGGCCAAAGTAACTGAAGTCAACGAACGAGGTCAAATTAGTCTGAGTTTGGTGTAAAGAAAAAACTGTCTAGAAACTGTCATTCCGGGCTTGATCCAGAATCCCCCAGCTATAGTTGCTGAACTTGAATTAAAAATTTCTAAATTATGCATAAATATATTTTTGTAGTATTGGTTTTCTCCATTCTAGTTGGATCAGGATTTTTGTTTCAGCAAATCTTCTTGACCTCTTTTCCAAAGCTTGATCAAAGCACAATTCAAAACACCCCTTTTCAAATTACAACTGCTTATCCAGATCTTGAAGGTTTTAATAATTGCGTTTCAGGTTCAGGAAAATTAAAAATTGATCGAGAATTTGAATTTAGCTCTGTGAAATTAATTATGGCTGGAAACGAAAAACCATGTTCAATTTATAACTATTATTCCAAATTGCAATATGACGAAACGTTGCTCTTAGTTGGAGCTTGTGTATCTACCAAGGGTAGTGAAGGCATGAATTTAGTTGACTTAAAGTTTGTACAAAAGAAATTGGGTGTTGTTGTAGATCCAAATTCAATTTAGACTTCAGAAACTTCGATTAAAAAATATTTATATCAAATTCAGCTAACAGATTTTTTGCTTCACTCAAGATGACAACAAAATTTATTTAATTTATATGACCTCAAACACTAACTCAACCAAAACCTTCACAGAACTAGAAATTGACGTAATGTTCCACAAAGCTACAGAACGAGCTGGCACAGGGCAATACGACCATTTCTTCAATGACGGCATATATACTTGCAAAAATTGTGAAGTTCCTCTTTATTCCTCGGCTTTCAAATTTGATTCTGGTTGTGGTTGGCCTGCTTTTGATGATGAGATCAAGGGAGCGATCAAAAAAGAAACTGATATTGACGGACGCCGTGTCGAGATTCTTTGTAATAATTGCGGCATTCATCTCGGGCATGTATTCCAAGGAGAAGGTGCAACTATCAAGAATCTTAGACATTGTGTTAATTCTGCCTCGATGGATTTTGTGTATGAGAATGATATGAACTCTAATTCTAGATTCCAAGTTGCTGTTTTGGCTGCAGGTTGTTTTTGGGGAGTTGAACACTACTTGCACAAGCTTAAGGGAGTTTTGACAGCCGAGTCTGGTTACATTGGAGGACATGTAGAATTCCCTACTTACCAAGAAATATGCACTGGAACGACTGGACACCTTGAGGCTGTCAAAGTAGTTTTTGATTCCACGATTTTGAGTTATGAAGAACTAATCAAATATTTTTTTGAAATTCATAACTTTGAACAGGTTGACGGGCAGGGGAACGATCGCGGTGAGCAGTATTTGTCAGCAATTTTTGTACATGATCAAAAACAAAGAGATATAGTTGAAAGTGTAATGGATATTTTGACCAACAAAGGATACAAAGTTGCAACTACAATTCGTAATTTTACTAAATTCTATAAAGCAGAAGATTATCACCAAGAGTATTATACGAAGTCAGAAGGTACTCCATATTGTCATTTTCACAAAAAGATTTTCTAGGTATACTCGTACCGTTTACAATTACTTGTAATAGTCTCAAAGGTTTCCACCGTCAAAACTTCGTTTTGACACCTCCTTCGGACACTTGCGTCGTTGGAACAAGTCCAACTGTACCAGGTCTTTAGATAGGAGGAATTTTTATGTTCAAAATAGGTGTTGTTAGTGGAATGAGTGTATATCTATTCTAGTATTAACTCCTAGATAGGAAGAATTTTAATTTTGGTATAAAGTTGATTAAGGTTTGAGTATATTACTGAGGTGTAACAGGAGTTGAGTTTGGGGCGGATGTACCGTTTGGAAAGTTGGTGTTGGCATTATTATTCGGAGTTGTCACACTCGTCGTTGGTCGATTGATGAATTCAGTTGGTTTTACAAAGAATAGTAGGAGTTGAACAATAGTAGTAGATAGCAAGACTACAATTAATCCAATGACAGCATTCCTAACCAAGTCCAATGCAATTTTGCTTCTTTTTTCGTCACCATTAGAAGTTATCCAATAATACCCTCCAAAAACTATAAAAATTACAGTAGCAACAGAAGAAATAGGAATTAAGAATGTGCTCAGAATAGTTTGTACAAAACCTGCGATTGGGTTAGCCTCATAACTAATCGTGCTTGTGAATCCAACTCCATTTTTGTCAGTTTTGAAACTTGTTGTAGTATTAAAAGTGTCTTTAAGTAGCGTAACAATTGGTCTGGCAAATAGCATTACAATTAGTCCCAGAGCACCGTTAGCGATAAGATTTCTGCCTTTAGAAGATTTGCCATCACCTGAAAAACCTTCGGTAAAGTACACATAACCTCCAATGACAATTACTAGCACAGCAGCAAAAGTAGAAATATTAATCAAAAAATCAACCAGTTGATTCAGTAACCGTTGGAGCGGTTCGGCATTGAATCCTTTACTGGAGAATGACCCTGTTATTACAGTTGCTAGTAGCGGTCCTAACAAAATAATTATTAACCCGACTACAGCTGCTTGTAAAGTTCCTAAAGCACTGGTTTCTTTGATGTTCTTGTCCGAAAAGTATTCAAAACCAGATATAACAATTATCAAAGTAGCAATATACGGAGCAATTTGTTTTAGAAATTGGATAATCAAATCAAAAAGTGGAAATTTGCAGCTATTCTTCTCATTTTGAAAGAGGCAATCAATATTACTAGGTTGCAAAAAGCATAAATCATTACTCACCCCTTGACACTTTTGTGAATCTGTTGGAGGTACAGGTAATGTATTGGGATTTCCTGATCCGCCCGTACTTCCATTATATGTTTCCGCGTTCGAACCTATGCTAACTGTACTGAGCATCACAACAAAGAAAATAAAAAATGTAGTAATTAAAAGAGTTATTTTTGATATTATTTTGAACATATTGGTGCTTTAATTAAAGAAATTATTGAGGTCTGTATTGACAGAACCGTTGTCAAGACCGATTAACCGAAGAACTGTCATAACTATAGTATAACTTATAGAAATTATAACTATTCCAGCAACTAACTCAAGGGCTTGTTGAGCTGCTTTTTTACCTATTGTGGCTACAGAAACTGTTGTTTGTGTATTAATTCCTTGATCAAAAGGCAATATAATTATAAAAAAGCCATAGAGAATTACCCATAGTGGCAAAAGCCAGAATGCTAACGAGAAAAGTAATCCTAAGATTCTAATAATAAGGTCGGGGAGAATTGCTATTGTTAACGGGCGAATTTCCTTATCATTGTCCAAGGCACAATCTATTGGTATAATAGGTAAAAATTCACTTACTTTGCCGAGATCCCAAATCTTGACTGATTTTTTGGTGATGTTACAAGTCGTCAGTTTTTTTAAAGATGCTGAATCTTTGTATTTATTATCTCGCAGATCTTCCTTAACGACTGGATCCTTAGCCAAAACATTGATATTTGAAACTATTCCAAAAAAAGTAATAAAAAGTAAAAAACCAACTATTAA
>JAYTWQ010000162.1:0-10835 GCA_043743355.1 bacterium
ATGAATCTTGAACGACGAAACAAATTGATCGAAATTATACTACATAATCTTGGAAAATGAGATAATCCATCCTCTTAAAAATGGACATTAACTCGAAAATTACAACCCATTAACTATCCCCCAACCTGAAGCACTAATCAACAGATCTGGTCAATTCTATCCGAGATTTATCTATAATGGTCGAAAGGTAAATGGCACAGCTTGTATTCATCTATTATATGCAAACGACCCTTTTATCACTGGTTGCTGGTTTGTGTATATTTCGAACGCTGCTATAAAGTCAACTAACGCACAGGGTGGAGTCTGGTCAAACAATGAAGTTGACAATGGTAGGCAGGGTATCATTGGAAATATTATCAACTCTATAATTGTAAATAATCGATTTTTTGGAATTACTGAACAAGCCATTTATGTCGAAAACGGGAAAGGATTTGCAAACTGTAATGTCACCGATAACCATTTTGAGCAATGTGAGAATTGCTTTACTTTAGTTGACAGCAATTTTGCCCCAACTAACGCTGAGCCTGAAGAATGTAAAATAATGCATAGTACTATCTCTAATAACATAATTCATATTTGTGAGTCTTTTGTAAAGTTGACAGGAGGTCGTTCAATATTCATCACTGGTAATCATACTTCACGAATGAGAGGGAGTACTGTAGATATTTCAAGTTCCAAAAAAATGACAGTTACCAACAATCACTTTACTGGTGTTGGAGAAAATACAATAGGTGCAATATCTCAGTATGTAACCATAAAAAATAATTCTCTACATATCGTGGTAAAAATGAATCAATTTGATGGTCTTAATCTCCTCGGAGAACAGTTAGATTTTATAATTAAAAAGGATTCGAGCGTGGATTCAACAAAGTTATATTTAAGCGAAAATGAGGTATTTGATTACCCAATATCTAAATACAAAAATTTTTAATTAATACCTTTTCTTTTGCAACCCAAAATTTCAAACAATTATCTTTGATTAACCATTTATCAGCTCTTTTAAAATCTTATTTTTACTTAAAATATTACATCAAAAAACTTTTTCAACTTCTAATACATCTAATTCGACGTTACTTTCTCGTTCAAATATTGTCAAAAGAACATTCAATCTTCCACCAGCAACATCAATTCCACTAATTTTACCTTGCATTTCTTTGAACGGTCCATCAATTACTCTTACCAAGTCGCCGATCTTAAAACTAGCTAAGTTAGCAGCTTTAGGTGATTCGTTTTCGTTAGCCAGTTTCTCCTTAAGTTTCTCGACGTAACCGTCTTCTAGAGCTACAGCGTAGTCGCCTGTACCAGCAATTCTACTAACATACGGCGTGTTTTGAATCAAATATCCAACTTCTTTGTCTAGTACGCATTTCAAATAAATATATCCTGGATAGATCTTTTTTGGTCGCTCGATTTTTTCTCCTTTTGCGTTGACTTTGACAACATTATTAGTTGGAATAAAGATCTCTGGAATTTTGTCTTCGATGCTAAGATTTTGGATTTTAAGTTCCAAATTTTTTCTTACAGCATCCTCGAACCCTACATAAGTTTGTAGAATATACCATTTTATTTTTGTATCGTTAAACACCCCTTGAACATCAAACATATATTTATTATTAACTATTTACACCAAAAATTCCTTTTGCAAAATCAGTTGCACATGAACTTACATCTCGAGATTTACCTTTTGGTGAGGTGCAATCTACAAATTTGATTCCGTTCTGGAACACATGATCACTGCCACCCAAGAGAAGCGAAAAACACGCCGTAAATACAACCATCAAAGCTGACCACCTCATTACATATTGCAATGTTGGCCATTTGACTAATTTTAATTCATCAATCACACCACCAAAGAATGATTTATTTTTGTATGATGTCTTTGGTAATTTACTTTCGACTTTTTTTGAAGCTAGCTTCATATCGCTCAGTGTTGTACTACCGATTTGGGTTTCGACTAGATTTTGGTCTCTTTTAGTTATTAGTGCCATAATTTGGATTTTACAATTGATTATTCTAAACAAAGCCGCTCTTGTCAAGACTTTGTATTTCTATCAAAACTGAAGTATGTTCTTTTTGGTTTTGGTTTATTCATATTTTGTAAGAGTTCTGACAAATGTTTTGAGGTTTTTGAAGGTTGGGAACGGTACAACTTGGTCAGGTTTAATATTTGAAAAATATTGTCCTTCAGCGATTAGTTTGCTTGCGAATAAAGGCTCCAAAATCATTTTGATATCAGGGACTAACGGCAAAACTACAACTCGTTCTATGTTAGTCAAAATCTATGAAGACCAAGGAATCAAAGTCTGTACCAATAGAGGCGGTGCTAATATTTTTCGTGGTGTTGCAGCTGCACTGCTTTCCAATTTGACTTTGGCTGGACAACCTAATGCTCAAAACATAATTTTGGAAGTTGAAGAAGCTACGATGCCAATTTTGACTCGGTTTATTACACCTAATAAGATTATTTTGACAAATATTTTCAGAGATCAGATGGATGCTTATGGAGAAATTAATACCACTTTAGAATATTTTTCTAGGGCTTTAAATAATTTGAAAAATACGAATTTTGACTTGATAATTAATAAAGACGATTCTAAGTTACTCTCAATATTAAACAAAAAAAGACCGAATATTAACTTAGTTGGATACGGAATTAATGACAAAAATGTAATTTTGCCTGATTACGAATTGAGTGAAAACATTTTCGATATAGGATTCCAAAAGTCTTTCGTTGCAAATAATATCAATTCCAAAAGTCTTGAAGTTAATTTTGATATCAAAAAAAATATTTCTGAAAGTGTAAATTTGTATGTAAAAGAAGATTTTAAGGATTTGAACTCCAATATAAAGGGTGAAATTGAGAGTGCTCAAACTTTTGCGGTTAAAACTAGTTTGTTAGGAGTTTATAACATATATAATATACTTGCGGCATTTGCAACTTCATATGACGATTTTGGAACCAGAATTATAGATTCACTCGAAAGCGTTCCGCCAGTTTTTGGGCGTGGGGAAAAAGTAATGTTACCTAATGGGTCTCAAATAATTATGTTGCTTGTCAAAAATCCCGCTGGAATGAACCAAGTTTTTGATCTTATCAAGACTAATTTTGAATCCAGAGATATCGGTTTGAATTTTTTGATTAATGACAATATTGCCGACGGTCGTGATGTCAGCTGGCTTTGGGATTGCAACTTTGAGGATTTGGTGCCAAATTTGGATAAATCCGCCGTTGTCAAAACTTCAGGAACTCGAGGGCTAGATATGTTGTTGAGATTAGAAACCGCTGGAGCAGATGTTTCGCTTCAAAATAACTTTGATAAAATAGCACGTTTGGTAAAGAACCTTATCGAGAAAGAAAATCCACAGAAAATTGAATTGGTTTTGGCTACTTATACAGCCATGTTAGAGTTCCGCTCAGAGCTTGGAAAGTTTGTGGAACTAGGCGGAATTAGCGAGAAGGGAAATTAGGTCGGTTCGCATCTCTTCTGTATTCTTCAAGAGGTTCTAGAGTTTCGTCTGATAAACTAAACAAACCAGATATTCTTGCGCGAATAGATTTTTTGGGGGTTAATTCACCTTGTCTGTATCCGTAATCAAGGTATTTTGTTGCAGATGAAACATCTTCCTTTGCTTTGATTCTTTCCCTAACCGATTGATGAAGCTCTCTAATCGAACTTTCGTTGATTTTGGACATCAAAACCTTTATGATTGGTATTATTCTGTCCCAATATTTTCCACCTTTTTGTTCATCTTCTTGTCTTTCAAACAAATGATAATTTTCGAGAATTATTTCTATAAATTTAACTTTTTGGGATTCTGCCATTGTTTTATGGTAGTTGAAATCTTGATCCGTAAGTAATCGTTCAATCGTTTCTAGTGTAGTATTTCGGTTTCTTGAAATAACTTTGACTATTTCTCTTTTTGTTGTGAAATCATTTTCTAGTGATAGTTCGTAGTCAAAAATTGGTTCTGGAGAAATTTTTGGGGTATTATTGATTCGACTTGATATATTACTCCTCTCTCTATTTACATCTTCTTCGAGTATATCAACCATTGTTTTTATGTATTTATAATTAACTGTTTTCTCTACTGCATGGTATATTTTAAATTTATTTTGGTTTTGTTTGTTTGTTATCTGACCAAATTCAAGTGACAAAAATTCTATTCTTTTTATTAACTGAATTGTCTCAATATCCAACTGATAAATAGTATCGGAGAATTTATTAATTTGGTTTTCTGTTGTTTGAGAAATAGTAAATTTTGGATCACTTGACTTGCTTATTTCAATTGCTTCAAATATTGTGTTTCTTGCTTTCAGAATATTTTTTCTAGTCTCCAATATACTTTCGAGTTTAACAATTAATTCAAGTTTTTCTTGCTGGAGAGTTTCTATTTCATTGATGGCTAGACCTTCATTTTGTATTGACAAATCAGCAACAACTTCTGACATTTCATATTCCGATAAATCGACTAAACTTGGAATATTAACAATATTAGTTTCAGTTATTTGACTTGTTCTTTCAACATCATTCACTTCAATATCAATTATATTTGGATCGTATTCAGTGAATTCACCTTGTACTTCTTCTATAACAGGATTTGGGTTAATTGTTCTCAACACTTTTGTTAACCTGATAAACTCTTCAAGTTCGTGTTTGGGTAATGCTGCTGCTTGTTCAGCCAATTGATTAACAGATAAGGATTCTGGAAGGTGAGATAGATTGTTAGGATTTTCGTTAGACATCAAAACATTATATCATACAATTCATTAATTTGCAAATGAGTATTTTTACTTTCCATTTTATCAAAAAAATTAACCCTTTTTCTAGGGCTTTTTATAAATTATGAGTATTGACTAATTTGACACTAAGCAAAAGCTAAAATCAACCTTTTTTAAGGTTTAACATATCCAGAACGGATGTTAAAATGATTATTTCCAAAACAGAAGCTATTTTCTGAATCGTTTAATTTTGCAAAAACTAAATCACACTTTTCTTCATTATTTTTTTTGTATTCAATTCGGACTTCTGTGAAGCTTTTCCCTTCTACTGAATTCCAGAATCTTTCAAATACCTCATTCCAACGGTTGGCAACTGAATTTGGAAAATTATCGTTTTTTATATCGATCATCAATTTAACATTTCTTTTTTCTTTGTTTCGAATTGAGTCAAAGAATATTTTAACCGTTTCATCATCGTTTTTGAACTTTGGTTTGAGGCTTTTGTAATAATAGTCATTTTCTTCGGAAGTATAAAAATTGGTGTAATTACTTTCGGTATTTTTAGAAACATAAGTATACAATAAAAACGTCGAAATAAGAAGAGTTATAATTATTACAACTTTAAAATAATTTGGAGTCATTCTTACCAAGAATTATAAATTTGAAGACCTTTCATTCTAGCATTTGGATTAATTGGATTATTAGGAGTACTGTATAATTTTAATCTAAAATTTGCAAATGAAATATTTGAAGTATCTGAACTATGATAGCTTAATCTAGGTTCCCATCGGTAGTAATTATAATTTGGCGGTAACCAGACTTTGTCCCAACCAGTAATAGTCATTGTATGTCCCCACTGACCATTGTTTTCATAATCAATAAACATCAAATCACCTTCTAATAATGGATCGAATATACCATAATTAGGATTGTATTGAGTTCCATAATCTAACCAATTTTCAGTATTTTCATAATTATAAAAATGGTCCATAAATGCTTGAACATTTAAAAAAGTTCTACTTGTTTGATTTGTTATTTGACGACCATTTGAATCCATATTTGCATACCAATTCTCTCCACCGAATGGATTCCACGAACCTGTGTCTCTTTTAATTCCGCCGGCAAGCATTGCCTGAGAAGCAAAGTTGGTGCAGTCGTTTCCACTAAAGTTCCATTGATTAGTGTTTGAATCCCATGCCCATTGTCCCAAATAATTATAATTGGTATTCCATCCTGGCATGTTGGCTCTATTTCGTGCGTAGTCTGATGCCCAATATCTTTGATATGTTGTATTCGCAGCTGCTGTTTTAATTCCGCTACACTTTGCTTCAGCGATTGAGTTTTTTAATGCTTGAATATCTGGTTTTTCATCTCTGTTTTTATTCTTAAACTCAACCTTCTCTCCTTTAGCTCTTTGTGGTAAATTTGCCTTTCTTTCAATTATTTTCTTTTGAATGTTTTCTGGAATTTGTTCAGGAGTTGATAGACTGTTAGAAGTTTTAAAATATGATAATTTTTCAGTAATTAATTTATTGTTTATTTTATCGTAAGAATATTTATATTCGTCAGTTGAGCTTGAGAAAGTTCCATCATCTGATTTAATTTTAATGATATTTTTAATTATTCCACTTTCTGATTTTTCTGAATCTATATCTTTAATAAAATTAACAGCACTAGTCTCATTTTTGCTTAATGGTTTTACTTGTTGTTTTATTAGTTCATTAAGCTGTTGAAAGCTTTTAAGATAATTATTCGAGTCAGTTATTGTTTTATCTAAATCACTTTCTTGTTCGTTAATACTTTGAATCGGTGAAAGTATTTTATACCTATCAACTTGTTCCTGCACATCTCGCTTTGTAGCTTCTGAGCAAGCTTGAGCAGCGTACACTTCTATTACTGATGTTGTGGCAAGTGTAAATATTAGACTATCACAAATAATAATACTTTCTAATTTGGTTGGTTTGAATAACATAAAAATTGTAAAAATTAAGAAAAGAAGACAAAAATATTGTCTGGTCGAATCATAAAAAATATAATTTGTGTCAAGTCATAAATATTTTAAACTGACAATTTATTAAACCCAATTAAGGGGTTTTAGGTTTGTCAACATTATTAAATTAAATCTGGATAATAACTGGGATAATCTCTGGATTCTTTTCGATTGTACCGTAAATAAACTCAGTCGTAATTTTCTTTAGGTTGGATCGTAGATCTGAAAAGTAAGTTGGAGAGTTTTTGTCTACCTCAATTCTATCGAATGACTTGAAGATATGTTCCTTGATTTCATCAATAAAGTCTTTTGAGGTTTTGACGTATACGAATCCTCGGCTGACGATATCTGGTCTTGAGATTAATTGTCGTTGTTTGTTGATCATTAATGTTACTACGACACAACCTTCAGTTGACATCTGTCTTCGCTCAATTAGAACAGCTTCAGATACTGAACCAACACCAGTGCCATCAACAAGAAGGTATTTGTCAGTAATAATCTCTTCTGTGATTACAACTTCATTAGCTCGAAGTTCTACAATACGTCCATTTTGTCCGATTAGACAGTGATCAGCCTTGATTCCCATAGCAGCACCTAGTTCGCCTACTTTTCGGAGCATGTAATGATCACCGTGAATTGGTTGTAGATAATCTGGTCTAGTCAAAGCGAATAGAAGTTTGAGATCTTCTTGGCAAGCGTGCCCTGAGACGTGAATATGGAATTCTTTGTTTTGATACACCGTAACACCTTTGGTACTCAATCTTGCGATTAGATCCTGGACAGAACCTTCGTTACCTGGAATTGGATTGGATGTAAAAATCACAGAATCTCCGCCTTGAAGCCTGATTTGGTCGTGTTCGTCTCTTGCCATTCGAGATAGCGCCGCCATATCTTCGCCTTGAGAACCTGTAGACAGAATACAAATCTTCTCTGGTGGAAGAACAGCAATATCTCTGAGATCCATTATCAAATCGCTTGGACACTTAATATAGCCGAGTTCGTAGCAAGTCTTAAAGTTATTGATCATCGACCGCCCAATCAAGGACAATTTTCTTCCTGTTTTGACACATGCATCAATTGTGAATTGTAGTCGAGCAACAGTTGTGGAGAATGATGTAATAATTACACGGTTTTCGCACTCTTCGACAATTTTGCAGATATTTGCACCAATTACTTTTTCAGAAATTTGATACCCAGGTCGCAGAACTCCAAGTGAGTCAGTAAGAACCAGTCTTACACCTTCTTCACCCATCTGGGCTAGTTTGGCATAATCAGAAATTTGTCCATCGTATGGAGTATTGTCGAATTTCCAGTCTGTTGCGTAGCAGATACGACCCATCGGAGTAATAATGTCTAGCCCAACGACATCAGGAATTGAATGATTAAGCCTAAAAAAGTTGATCTTGAAGCAACCTAACATCAAAGTCTGAGATGGCTTAACTATTTTGGCGACGATTCGTTCTTCAAGTTTGAATTCTTGTAATCTGTTTTTGAGCAATGATAATGTTAAAGGCATTCCGAAGATTGGAACTCCAGGAAGTTTTGGCAAGATGTAAGGAGCTGCACCAATGTGGTCAAGATGACCATGAGTAAAGATAATACCTCGAACTTTGGAAAGGTTTTCTTCTAGGTAGGTTGTGTCTGGGACAATGTAGTCAACTCCAGGAAATTTGTCACCTCCGCCGAATCCCATTCCGACATCAACAACAAAAATATCGTTGCCGCATTCGATTGCTGTCATGTTCATACCGACTTCGGAATTGCCGCCGAGTGGGATAATTTTGACAACTGGTCCGTCAGGGAATACTGAAGGAGAAGAGGTTGAAAGAATTGTAGAATTAAAGTGAGAGCTTATAACGCCGCTAGCGAGGTTACCGCCGCCGAGCGAGACTAAAGACTTCGGGTTGTTAGATCCTCTGGATGAATTGGATGAGTTTGATTGGTAACCTGAATTAAAATTGCGGTTGTTTGAATAAGTACGTTCCATATAGTTGGGGTTGTTTGAGGCTATTGCTGATGTTTTGCGGATTGTGGACGGATTCGTCCTAGGCATTTTTGGTCTTGGCATAAGTATATTATGAATGTTTTTTGTTAATAAATTAATGTAAAGTAATGGAAGGTTCCAAAAATCAGGGTTCTAATATAATACAAAGAACTGAGTTAGTACTTGTAACATTGAATTACTTGAAATTTATTTTAGAGAATAATCAATAGGATTAGTATAAAAATAAACTGATAATTTAAAATTTATTTGTTTTGGTAAAATTAATAAAATCTTTACAACCTCGGGTAAGTTTTTCACTACCTGGTTCACATTCACTTTCTTTTTTATTATTATACTCAATCTATTTTAAATTTTGGATTTGAATTACCGATTGTTATCCTTAACTTGTTTCAGGATCTAGAGAACGAGTAATCAAGACAAAAATGCAAATCCAATATTCTAAGTGTGAAAAGTATAAGTTAAAATACTATAGATGGTGCCGAGGAGAAGAATCGAACTTCCGACACGAGGCTCTTCAGGCCACTGCTCTACCACTGAGCTACCTCGGCATTGATTAATTGTGTTGATTATAAAACAAATTCTTAGAGAGACTATCAATTAGTTTCACCTTAAGATCAAAGTATCTAGTTGTGACAATCTCTTTGGATTGAGCTACAACGATGATACTAAATTCATTGTTCGGAGGACTTTCCAAAATTAGTTCTCCAATAATTGCAGATATTCGATGTTTAATTTTGTTCCTGTCGTGTGCTTTTTTGCTGATCTTTTTGGAGACTACTATTAGAATCTTAAAATTTGTTTGAAACTTATTTCGTCTCGTAATCAAACTGTAAAGATTGGATCTAACCTTGAATTTGCTTTGATATGTTGACTTGATGTCTTTGTCTGCGACTATCCTATTGATTTTGGGTAGCATATTGCATTGACTATCTTTTGTGAGCTAGTCTTTGCTTGATGCTTTTGACGCAAACCGTAAGATGTGTTCTTTTCTTAAGTCGTTTGTTTTTGAGGACATCCATAGAATATTGACATCTAGCTCTGAATCCGAATTTTCGGGCTCTTTTTCTGGTTTGTAATTTGGTTCCTTGATAACTACTCATAGTATTTTTTAATTTAATTTGTTGTTTTGGTTCGGGGACAGGGATTCGAACCCCGATAGACAGCACCAAAAACTATAGTCCTACCATTAGACGATCCCCGACTACTGGGACAACAAGATTTATTAAGTTCTAATTCCCAAAAAATGTCAAGTGAAATAGAATCAAAATCTAATTATACTTACGTTAGTTGAGAGCTTAGACGCTTTAAGCACGGATTTTCTATCGTTAGATCTGCCTGTGCAAATGTTGCAACTTGGAATGAACTAATACAGAATAATAGAGTTGCAAGAATAATTTTGGACATTTTAACATTTTATTACATTTAATTTTGATTGTCAATTTTTTTTTGAAGTTGAATATAGTAATTTTTTGTGTTATACTCAAACAATACTAGCTTTTACACTTAATAAAGAAACACTTCGTCAAAACTTTGCTTTGCCACAAACCATGAGCGGAATTTTAAAATGTTGTAAAAGTTACACAAAAATTAGTTATATCACTGCAATTTAGAAGAATAATTAAATTTAAAAAGTCTAAGAAGTACGTTTGATTTCAAGAGCAAAGTAAGTAAGAAGTACTAGAATTAAAATTGGAAAAGATGAATTAAAAGAATTGCTATTACCACCTGTTCTTGCCAAACTAATCAATTCATTTGAGTTATCACTAATAGGGTTTGAAGTTTGATTGTCTTTTTTTGAATTCTTTTCTAGTTGACTAGGTAAAACGCTCAAATCTAGTGGTGCTGTTGAGTCTTTAGCTGTAGTTTTAATTATGCTTTCAATAGGGGTTGTAGGAACTACACTAGATGTTACAATTGATGAATTAGTTACAAGAATACTGTTTGAAGGTTGGCTTTGATTGTTGATAGTTATTGTACCGCCACCTGATTGTTGTATGCTGCTCAACCCAACTGGATCTTTGATTGATCCAACAGCTGGATTTTGATCTAACGGACCATTGTCAGTAACAGTATATGATGTAACTAAAGTTGGAATGTTGTTGATATTTTCTATTGCAATA
>JAYTWQ010000163.1:0-5395 GCA_043743355.1 bacterium
ATTAGAACTAGTGCCTTTTTATAACCACCTAAATTGAGAAGTAAATTGAATACTTTTGAATGAACACTTATCTCTTTTTATAACCACCTAAATTGAGAAGTAAATTGAATCTCGATTAAGAATATCTGGCTACTTTTTATAACCACCTAAATTGAGAAGTAAATTGAATAGCTGACCAAACCACGCTGAACAAAGGTTGCTGAATCTTAAAATTTGTATTATAAAAAATAAGAGCAATGGTTATTTTGCTCAGATATAGATGTAATTCAACTGACTTCTCACTTCAGTTTTTGATTATTAACTTGCCAAAAGGACATGTTGACGGGGGCTAAAGAATAAAAATAAAACCAACCGAATATACTTATTAATCTAAACTTCAAATATCTTGTCAAGAATTTTTTGCTCGACTGGAGTTAATTCTGCAATTACTTTGGTCTTTGCTTTCTTTCTCACTGTTCGGAGCTTTGCACCTTTTTCACCTATTCCAGTAATTCCAAATGCAGAATAAATCATAGTATCATAATCAAAAGCCATAAAAAAATTCCCAAGATAAATAATTTTGTCGTGGTCTGCATCGGTAATTGGAATAATAATAATGTTATGATTACCATCCAAAAACTTCTTTTGATGTAGAGCTTCGATTAATTTTACCCAAGTTGATTTGTCTAATCTGAACTCAAAGACTGAGTACTGGACTCTTGTTCCGTATTTTTGTAGGATTTTGACAAGTCTTGATCTAGCTCGATCGTCAGAAAAGTCATAACATATTATACCACGCATAAATTGATTTTTTATATTTTTTGGAACTGGCTTAGATCTGTAAAAATAATTAGCCGTTCAGGAAGTTTGTCGAATCTTCCAGTATTTCGCTCTTTGTGCGAATTTATTTTGTTGAACCAATCTATCAACAGATTAGTATTTTGATTCATGAATTCATGTATTGTTATGGAACCTTGATTAGTTGTGAAATTTGAATATTTTAGTCTTTTGTACCAGAGTCTAAAGAATTCATTTTTTTTGTTCGATTCCAATGTGCACACTCCATTTTCTGTGAATTTGAAATCCTCAGGCTTGAACATTCCATTTTTGATTAATCCGAGCACCCAAAAATCTACTAATAAAACTCGATATACTTCCATAATGTCAAAGACAAGTGCAGGTCGATCGTCGTTGGTGGTATGTAGAATTCCTAAATATGGATCGAGTCCGTTGAGAGTCAAAGATGTTTGGCATTGAGTTGAAAGAAGTGCATAAGCAAGTGACAACATCGAATTAACTGGATCTAGGCATGGATTTTTGATTCTACCTTTCCAAATAAACTTTGTATTATCGTTAATTCCCAAATTAATTTCGTCAACTTCATTTGTTTTGACTTCTTGAATTTTTTGTAGCTCAAATCCGAATTTGTCCCAATAAATTACTGCACTTGTACCTTCGTTTCCCATTAGGCTTTGTTGAGATTCAAGTTTTATTATTTTGTTTTGGAGTGAAACAAGACTTTGCGAATTACAATTCCACAAGTTCAAGGCGGCAACTTGAGTTTGAGTTTTTTGATGTAATAATTGTTTGGCAAGATATAATCTCCAGTCTTCATCAACGCAGGTTTTGAATTGGGCAATTCGATTCTGAATATTATCATGTACCGAAAAATAGATCGAACCATTGTGTTTGTAATAATCAGTCAATAAGTGCAGGGGAATCTGGTATTGATTGCACATTTTGATTAGCCTTCCAGGAATATTAATCTTGGAACCCATAACCATAATTGAATTAATTTGCATTACTGGTATGTCAGCAAGAATTTCTTTGGGGTCGGAGAACAACCTAAGGAAATCAGCATGAACAGTGATATGGTCAATCGTTTCGTCCAGGAGTACATCTGTTTTTGTTTTGGTTAATTGCATTTTTGTTATATTTACAAAATTAATTATATTTTACAAAATCTTTTTAGGCAAAAAAATAGCTCCGATAGGAGGATAATTTAACTTACATCAAGATATAAAAACTAACTTTTTAATTTATTACTAAATTTATCATTCTAAAAAGAACACTAAAGTGAGAAAAAGAACAAATATAAAACTCACTGAATTAACAAATGATATATAGAAATTAATTTTTTGACAAATTTAGACCATTAGTTATTTTATCTTGATAAAATTAGATTAATTGACAAGACTATTTAAATATTTCTTAATCTTCTTAAGTCTGAAATCTCCATTATTGTATTGTTTTTTATTTTTAGTCTATCACTGCTTTTTGCAACTGAGAAAATAGGATATATGAAAGCAAAAAGTGTAAAAAATGAAATAGAAATCAAAAAATAAAACTAATTATGACTCAGCAAATACATCAATTTATCAAAAACTTTTCACTTTGGGCAATTCTCAAACCAAAACTAGACAATAAGCTGTCTACCATTCTAATCAAAGAACGAGATATTGTTTGGTGTAGTATTGGTGAGAACATAGGAGATGAAGAATCTGGCAAGGGTGATTTATTTTTGAGACCAGTTTTAGTAATTCGAAAGTTTAATTCAAATCTTTTTTTTGTCACTCCTTTAACAACTAAAATAAAAGATAACCCATATTACGTCAAATATACTTTGCATGGTATTGAATATTCTGCAATGATAAGTCAAATTAGAGTAATTGATAGAAAAAGAATGAGAAATAAAGTAGCAAAAATTGATAAAACTGATTATCACAAAATTTGCAATGCTATTAAATTAACGATTCCTTAACAAAAATTATCACCCTCTTTCGAGGGATCGGTGCCTAGTGGCAATTTCGTAGTTAATTAAACTGTTTTTATATACTTTTGTCAAATTTTATTCGAATCTTATGTCCAACAATAACTTAACTCAATCACCATCACTTTTTTCACTATCCAAAGTCAATACAGGCGATCAATCTGTATCTACGATTCATACAGTTAATTTTGAAACTAAAGGTAATATTCATACACCAGAATTACAGTCGTATTTTGAATCTAGGTATAGATTTTTGACTGAGTGCTATAACTTTGCACGTGAAGCCAAGATTAATGAGAATTTTGACTTTGGACAGAATGCCGTAACGCAATCCAAACTGAAAGAATATATTCAAAGTAAAGGTTTGGCAAATATGATAACAGGGTCTGAATTCGAGGTAATAACCACCAAAGTTAGTGAGAGTCTAAAGAGTATTAATGGTAATCAATATCTAACCAATCTGGAAAAAGACATCAAAATCAAATACCTTAATGGAGTTCGAGGGATAGAAACCAAAAAGTTAAAAACATCAGAATTAGAAAAGATAATCAAAACTGTTGATATCACTCTGGAAGAACTATTTAATTTGAGTTCCAAAGATATTCAAAGTATATTCAAGTACGAATTATTCGAAATTTGTGAGAATTGGAAAGTTATTTTGAATCAATTCCGAGCTGAATATGCAGATTATAACAATGAGTTAAACGCTGGAATACTTTTTTTGATTAATGACTTTTTGGACAAATCTTATTTGGAGTTTGAAGAAATATATTCGGATGTCAAGATGTATTTGTTTGATCAAGATAATATCAAAAATCCTGTCAAATCGTTTGTGAATAGATTATTCTTTGTATTTGATGGTAAAGTCAAAAAACTTGAATCTGATTATTGTCTCGAAATCAACGAAAAACTAAATAGTTGGCTGCAAGGATTAACACAATATTTTGTTCAAAAAGGTAATTATTATAATGACGACGAAAAAACCAAAGAAATCCGTGAATGTATCCACAAAGTTCAACGGTTAGATTTTGGTGGTGTCAAAACTCCAGAACGGTTTTTGGAAATGATTAAAATTGCAATTACTCCAGCAGAAATAGAGAAAATTGAAATTGAATCAGAATCAAATACTAACAAAAAGAAACCAAAAAAAGCTAGGAGTGAAGAACAAGAAACTAAATTAAGAGAGTATAATAATTGTTTTTTGAGACATCCAAAGTCAGCACCATCTTATCCAGATATCAGTGGAAAAGTGCTAAAGTGGGATTCGATTAACAAAACTTCTTTGGTTATTGATCAAAACAAATCAAATTTAGATTCCAAAAAATTCATGGATTATCTGTTATTCCGTGCCAAAAAAGTCATAGAAAATGATGAGTTTTATTCAATATATAGATTCGTGACAGACTCAAAAACAAATTTGGACTGGTCTAATTTTTTGAATAGAATAATCGAAAAGAAAGAAGTTGAAATAAATATTAATGACAAATACTTGGTAATTTTACAAGAAAACAAACAGCTTGAAGAAAATCTAATCAATGTTAAAGGAAAAAACAAATCAAGAAAACAAATTCAACAAATTAGATTTTTGACTGGTTCAGGTAACGACAAATTCTCACCGATTCAATATATAGTCAAAGATGGTAATTCTCTCCAATTTATCCTCAACAAAAAACTGAATGAACTGACTCAAAAATACCCAGAACTTTATGTATTGCAGAATTTGATGAAGGAAAATTATTTGGATGAAGTTTGGATTAATAATTGGATTACTACGCTCGAACTTGGAACCAAAACTCAAGATCTTCAAAAAAATGAAACCAACAAAGATTTAATCTCCAAAAAATTATCAGTTAATACTGAAAATAGACTGGGTTACTTTACGCAAACCCCAAATCTTAATACTCAAAAAGTTGTAGATTACCTTCTTGAATACTTAACCAAATTAGAAAAACATTTGCTACTTGATAAGTCTCAGAATCTTTTCAAAATATTTGATAAATTAGCATTCAAAAGATATTCTGCCATAAGTCAATTAGTTTTTGAAGCATTTTTGGGGGACCATAAAGACAAAAATGGTGTTAATGATTCATTCAAACAAATTCGTTCCAAAAAAGCAGAATTAAGTAAGTTATTGCAAGACAAAGAGGCTATTATCCCTCTCAAAATATCCAGAATGACGAATAGAACCAGTGGAAACTCAACCTTACTATTTGATGTTGAAATTGATTCCAATAAGCAAATCAAACTCACTTCTAACGCACATCTGATTTGCTCACCTGTCAAAATGGAATCTGGAGAAAGTGTCAAAATTGTTGAAGATCTAATAGTTGCAATCAAAGAACTAACCAAAAAAAATTCAAAATATGCTAAATTAATGGTAGGATTTTTGAATGGTGGTGGGGATAATAGGTATGTTAAAAAGGTTAATTTAGTTTTTGACAAGAAAGGACTTCCACTTTATCGAAACAAGGAACAAACAATTCAAAAATCTTATCAAACTTACACTAACTGGCAATTGGTAAGGAACTTGAACGGTTTGGATCTTGCACATGGCGATGTGTATAGAGGTGAAAATGAAACTGTAGGCGGCACTAGTCCCGCTGGTTATCCAAAACTTTATTATTACTTGGTTCCAAAAGAATGTTG
>JAYTWQ010000164.1:0-2943 GCA_043743355.1 bacterium
TCTATGTCAACAAACAAACTACAAACAATCCTAAGCCTACTAGAAATCTGCGAAACTAATCTGCGAAATGCAAAATTAATGTTATCTCAGGTAACTCCAGGTTCTCCAATGCCAAAGTTATCAACAAATGCTGATTATAGTATCAAAAGTCAAGAAGAAGTTAATGCAGCTGAAGTTGTAGAAGGTTATTTTGATGGTGAGAGCATGATTGGAGACAATGGTCAAACTTATCCAGTTCCGCAGAATTACGCGTCCAAATCTCAACTAGTAGTCGGCGATAGAATGAAATGGATCTTGACCAAAAATGCCTTTGGAGAAGTACATGAAGTTTACAAACTCACTCAACCAGTCCCACGAGATCGAGCAGTAGGCAAATTCCTAGTAGATGGCAATAATTACTGTGTTATGCTACCCACTTTTCCTATTCCAGTAAGAATTTTGAAGGCGTCTGCCACTTATGCAATGAAGAATTTGAACCTCAAGATTGGTGACGATGTTGCACTATATATCCCAAAAAACGGTATTCCTACTTGGGGTGCATTCATTAGTGTAGCCAATAATTCTACGATGGCACCACGCAATGACGGTCGAAGAATTATTAGTAACGATGGTGATGATGACAACTTTGTAATTCAATCAGGCGGACTTAGTAACGAATATTTTTAGATTTAACCCAAACTCCATTCTAGGAGTTATTTTTTTGCCTTTGCAATATGATATAGTTTATTTGTTCAGATTTATTTCAGTTGGAAAGTGTTATATATTCAAACCCTATTCAACATTAATCTTATCGAAACTCAAACTAAGTCAGTTATCAAAGAGTTTTATTATCTCTAAACTTATTTTTTTTACTAAATTCTGACCGTCATCTTGAGCAAGTTCAAAGTTGGTTCGGGCTTCCCAAACATAGCCTTGCAATGACAAGCAAAAGATCTATTATTAATTATACTAACCTAAGTTGTGAGTAAATCTTTCAAAAAAAACTTGGAATTGGTTACCCCTTGTTAAAGGGGTCAGAGCGATAGCGATGGGGGATTTTATTAAAAAAAATCTACTAACTTTACAAAATAAATTCAAAAAATCTTTATAAAAGTGGAAAATTATTTTACTCACAACTTGGGTTAATATAATTATATAGTCTACTCAAAAGACTTCTTGACAACTTCAACAGTATAATTCTTATTTAGGATGTAAATTATTACAATCTTTTTATATGTTTGAAACTTTTAGCAAGTCGTTTGAATCGACATTCAGAATTATTTTTATTTGTTGGGTCTGTTTTTGGGGATTCTTCGATATTTCTCAATTATTATTTAGTTATGCTTCATTTGCTGGTTCTAAACCAGCTTCTAACGTTCTTGGTTTTTGGTGGATCAACACTTTGGGTCAAGTAATTGCAGTAGCACTAGGAATCTTTTTGTTATTCTTGATGTCCAACATTCCATCCAGAATTGCCGCTATGAAAAAAGTAACTAATATTCCGTTGATGATTACAATGGCTGTTGCATACTATCTAACCAAAACAATTGCTCAAATTTTTGCGACCGCAATTTTCAAGGCTTCTGACTTTGCTTCTGAATTCGTATTCCTTTCTGCTTGGTTACTACCTAGTATAATTTTTATGGTTGTACACATCTTGTATTTTGTTAATGTTGGCAAATATAATCAAACTCTAGAATCAGCTCAAAGAGCCTAAATTAGACTGAGATTCTATCAAAATTGTTGCCCTTAAGTAAGCTGTCATTCTGAGCGAAGCGAAGAATCCCCTAGCTCAAAACAACCAAAGGTCAAAATCTAAAATGGCAACTAAAGTTTGCCTCTACTTATAAAAGATCTTTTGATCAACTTAAGATGGCAAATCAAATCAAACTTTAATATTCAGCAATCTTGACAATGATTTTATCACTCCTTCATAGGAGTATTTTTAAAAAACTTTATAACTATTCAACATGAAATATCTCAAAAACTTCGGAATCACAATTATTACAATCACAGCTCTTTGGTTCATTGCCTCTTTTTATTTAGCAGGTCAATCCTCCGCACTTATTTTTAATAACAAAGTCAGCTGGGCTCCAGTACCGCAATACAATTACAAGCTAGACTTTCTCAAAAATTCAGCCAACCAAAGCTTTTCTACTTGGACATTTGAAAACAAAAGTACTGGTGAATATATACTTTATCTCCATGGGAACTCGGGTCGAATTGCAGATCTGTTGCCGAATCTCGAAGCCAAAGCAAATGTAATTAGTCCTGCCTACCCTGGATATTCAGAATCTGAGGGAGAACCAACCGTTGATAATGTCTATGAAACGGCTAAAATTACCTATGAGTCAATGGTGTTCAAAGGAATTCCCGAAAACAAAATCACAATCCTAGGTCATTCTATGGGAGGCTCTCCAGCTACATATTTGGCATCGATCAAACCGAAGGCAAAGAAGTTAGTCCTAATCAATACTTTTAGCTCGATTCAGAGTATGTGCTTTCGGTCTTACTCAATTCTTTGTGGGTTTACAGGTAATATCTTCAATACAGCAAATAACGCACCAAAAGTAACGATTCCAATTAGGCATTTTGCGTATAAAGGTGATTTGAGCGTACCATTTGCCGAAAATCAATTATTATTCTCTTACTTTACTGGCACAAAAGACAAAAAATTCATCGATATGGAAAAATTCACACATACTTATCCTGACTTTGATTTGATTAATAACGAGATTTAGTTCAAAAATTAATCCACCTTTTACGGTGATTTTTTATTGCTAGAAATTATAGAAGGTTAATTTGTGTTGCGATATTTAGATTCAAAAATACTGAAGACAAATAAATATTTATTATAAATTTGTAAAAGTTTTAATTTGTTAAAATCTAACCCTACTTTAACATTTTCTTTAAGAATTGCCCTGTATAAGAACCTTTGTGTTTGGCTATAATTTCCGGTGTTCC
>JAYTWQ010000165.1:0-5791 GCA_043743355.1 bacterium
CTCCACAGAGGTATTTCACTCGATAGAAAGAAGCAAATGATTGATGAGTTTTTGAGATGTGAATAAGATTTAATTATCAACTATTTTTACCGTGTTGCCCAAATTTAAAAATATGTCTCAAAAAAAATATCAAGAAGAAATTAACTCATTTCCAGAAAGTTCAGAAAAAATCTAGCTTTAGATTGGCTTCAAAGCACAGACAAATTCCATAAAAAAACTAGTCCAGAAAAGCATTTAGGAGTGGTGGTGTATGTAACAAATCCAGAAAATGACAAAGTTTTTTTGTTAAATCATAATAAAGCCAAAACATGGTTGATGCCTGGTGGACATGTAGATGAAGGTAATAGTCTTAGACAGACTGCAGTTGAAGAATTATCAGAAGAATTAAACTTAGATATTCTTGGTTTTAAGCTTGAGCCGATACATATTGCTGAAATAGAAACAAAGGGTTCTAATGCTGGTCATGTTGATGTTACTCTATGTTACAAAATAGAAGTTGCAGATACAAATGAAGTCGGTAAATTTGTACAAGAAAAAGAAGCAGCTGAAGCAAGATGGTTCGATGTTGACGAAGCGTCAAACTTACCTGAATTTACTAATTTGCCAGCGGTAAACCAAAAAATTATAGCGAAAATGGAACGAGAGATTGATAATTTATCTAAATTAGATATTGATACAGTAGTGTTCGATTATGGCGGTGTTTTTACTGATCATTACTGTTTTCCATATTTTCAAGATTTAACTAATGAATTACAAGTAGACCATCATGTAGCTAATGAATTACTTTCTGAAAAATCAGATCATGGTAAAAAATATAGATTAAACCAAATTACACGCGAAGAGTTTTGGAAGGTAGTTGTAAAAGGTGGTAATAATCCAAATGTAAATATTGATAGGTTAGAATCATTATGGGAATTATCGTACCAACCAGATCCTCGAATGTTATCACTTGCACATAAACTAAAACTTGCTGGTAAAAAAGTTGCTTTATTGATGAACACAGATACAAGAAGGTTAAAATACATTTCAGATAACCCAATAATAACAAAAAATATCGATCACATATTTACTTCTTGTGAAACAGGATTTATAAAACCAGACCCGTTAATTTTTAACGAAGTAATAAAATCTTTGAGAGTTGATCCTGCTAAAATTGTTTATTTAGATGATAGATCGTCACACACCGAATCGGCAAGACAGCTTGGGATAAATTCAATTGATTATCATCCTGCACAAAATCCTACTTCACAATTAATAAAATTCAATAACAGATAACTATGTTCAGAAATAATAAAAGATGGGTGATTGGGTTCTTGATGTTCTTAGGAATAGTTATAAATTACATGGATAGAGTAAACATTTCTCATGCAATTCTATTCATCAAAGACGATCTTAAATTAACTCCTTTCCAACAAGGAATAATTCTTTCGTCTTTTTCGTGGGGTTATGTCGCCTTTATGTTAATTGGAGGGTATTTAACAGATAAAAAAGGTTCTAGATTAATTGTAAGCCTATCTTGTTTAGGTTGGTCATTTTTCACTATGTTAGGAACACTAGCTGGAAATTTTAATCTATTTTTAGCAACTAGAGTTGGAGTAGGGATGGCTGAAGCTCCAATATTTCCAAGTAATGCTAAAGTGGTAAAAGCGTGGTTCCCAAAAAATGAAAGAGGACTGGCAACTTCATTATTTGACTCAGGATCTTATGTAGGATCTGCACTTGCTGCTCCATTAATAATACTTTTGATGGTGACATTTGGTTGGAAAATTGCATTCATAATATTTGGCGTAGTTGGCTTGTTATGGTCTTTAGTTTGGTATTTGTATTACAGAGAACCTGAAGATTTTATTGGTTTAAGCGACAAAGAAAAACAAATTATACCAATTGAAGAAAACACGATTACAAATTCTCAAAAAATAAGCTGGAAAAAACTAATTTTGAACAGAAAAATATTATCAATTTCGTTTGGTTTCTTTTGCTACAACTATCTCAAAAACTTTTTTCTTACTTGGTTTCCAACTTATTTAGCAACAGAAAGAGGATTTAGTATTATAAAAATAGGATTTGTTGCAATATTGCCTCCTTTAATGGCAATCTTTGGAGAACTTTTGATGGGCTATCTTACAGATAAGATGATTACTAAAGGTGTTAATTTAAATATTGCGAGAAAGCTACCTTTGTGTCTAGGACTTTTAACTTCTTCAATAATTGTCCTTTCTGTATTTGTATCAAATGAAATATTAGCTGTAATTCTATTAACGATTTCTTACACAGCTTTAATTTCTGCATCTACTGGTATTTGGGCAATACCTGGTGATATAAGTAAAACTAAACATACTGTAGGTATTATTGGCGGAGTTCAAAATACATTCAGTAACATTGCTGGAATAATTGCACCTTTAATAACTGGTTATCTTGTACAGACTACTGGAAGCTTTATCGTTCCAATCGTAGTTTCTGGTATTTTAACAATCTTTGGAGCAGCTTCTTATTGGTATGGTTTAGGTGATTTAGAAGAAAAAATAGATTTTACCGAAAATGCTTAATTTCTTTTTTTAGTACCAAATCTACTTTTAGAATTTAGCTGCAAGATTATTTGCATATTACGATTATCCCACTAGGTGTTACTTTTTGTTGTGTCAGATTATTTGGCTTTTTTGTATACATATTTAAAATTATTCTGGCTTGCCTAATTCACCATATTTGATTTTAATTCTTGAATGATTCCAAACAACCTAAAACCGTCTATAAACCGTATTGTAATCGGCGATGTTGGCTCTGGCAAAACCATTGTGGCTTTTTTGATTGCTTTGTCATATTTGCAAGGTTTGGATCTTGGCGAGGTTTCACTTCTTGCTCCGACGGAAGTTTTGGCTTACCAGCACTATTTGAAACTTTGGGAGATGGTTTGTTTGGAATCTCAAAATGGAGAATTAAAATTCTCCGCTACAAACAACCAAAAGCTGGGAAATAGCAATATGGAGTTTGCTGCTACAAAACCAAATTCTAGCTCTACTGTCATCCTGAGCTCGTTTCAGGATCCTGAACTTCTTGAAAGTACGGTTGCCTTGAAAAGTAAGAAGAGGTCAAATAAAACAGCTGGGCAAAATTTAGCTTCAAACAATGAGGGGATTCTGAAACAAGTTCAGAATGACAGTGTGGGGGTTCAAAATGAAAGCAGTTTTGCTTCAACTGATTTTACTGCAGACAGTGAAAGGATTCCCAATCGAGTTGGGAATGACAATAATGGTTTATTGCCTCTTGTTAAGGGGCTGGCTGCGGAGCAGACTGGGGTTATTGACTGCACGCAAATCATAAATTCAAACTATCAAAACTTTTTTCACAACCTCGTTGTTGTATTCCTCTCTGGCAAAAATATCGAGATAAATGGAGTCAAATTCACGCCAGCTAAATTCAAAGTTGAGATTCGAAAACTACAAGAAAACAACAAACATTTTTTTTGGATTGGAACCCACGCTTTGCTTTTTTCGGAATACATTACTCCTGATTTGGTTCTAGTTGATGAACAGCATCGATTCGGAGTACGTCAACGAGCCAAATTGACCGAAAAGCAATTTGATTTGCAGCCACATTTCGTATCATTCACAGCCACGCCAATTCCCCGCACTTTGGCACTTACTATGTACCAATCTTTAAAACCCCATTTTTTGGAGAAATTGGCTAACCGAAATCCGATCTTAACTCGAATTACAACTTTTGATAAACTAGAAATAGAGATTGTTGCAAACATTCAAAGAGAATTAGATTTGGGTTATAAAGTATATGTAATTTGTCCAGCTGTTGAAGAAACCGAAGATACAGAAGAAAAAAAAGCATTGTATTCTGTAACCAAAGCAACTAAGGTCTTGCAAAAGTATTTTGGTGATCAGGTATTCTCTGTTCATGGTAAAATGAAAGAAAAAAAAGATATTCTAACGGAATTCAAAGAATCAAAAAATAAAAATATTCTAGTTGCGACTACTGTTGTAGAGGTTGGTGTTGATGTCAGAGACGCTTCGCTCGTTGTGATTCTCAACGCTGAACGTTTTGGTCTATCTGCTCTTCATCAAATTCGAGGTCGAGTTGGGCGAAATGATTTTGAACAGAATTATTGTATCTTGGTAACTGAAAAAGAATTTAGTTTTTCCAAGAGATTAAAATATTTGTGTGAATATCAGGATGGATTCAAACTCGCCGAAATGGATCTGGAACTACGAGGTTCTGGTGACATGACCGGACAAAATCAAAGTGGATTCGGTGACGAGGTTGGTGAAATGCTCGGGCTAGATCCTGTAACTTATAACAGAATTGCTGATTTGGTTAGCTCTCAAAAAGTCAATGTTTCCAAAACCTTGAAACAAAAACTACCTCGATTACATGCATATTTGGAACGAGAAAAGAATCGAGTTTGGGAGGAGTGATTAGACAAGCTCCAATTATCTATGTAAAGTTTAAATACATTACCAATATTATTATGCTCAAACAAAAATGAGACAAATCCAATTTTATATCTCGCAGGAAATGTACGAACAAGTAAAAAAATTAGCTGATTTTGAGAATGCAACGATTGCAGAAATCATAAGGTTGTCATTAAAAAAAATGTTAATCAACGGAATTGATAAAAAGAAAGGGCTTGCAGAAATAGCCACTAAATACTCTAGACTTTGCACTGATTATGAAGACCAGCCAACCTTTAGCGAAATTTACGATTAATATATGCCTTTTGATGATGAATCGCAGCGAATTTACTCTTATCTTTTGAACTTGCTCAACAAAAGAGATTATTCCGAAGCCGAATTGCGGAAAAAAGCCTTAGAAAAAAGTTTTGAAATATCCAAAATTGATGTAGTAATTCAAAGTTTACAAGCCAAAAATTGGCAAAATGACAAACGACTAGCTGAGAATATTACTGAATATTACAAACCCTCACGAGGAATAAACTGGATTCACCAAAAACTGAAAATGAGATTGATTCCAAATGAAATAATATCTGAAGTTATAGAAAGTACCAAAAATAGCGGCGACGAAGAAAGCTTTGATGAGATAAAAGCTACAGTTGAAAGAAAATATAGAATTAGTGATTGGAACGATATTGACATTAAGCTGCAAAACAAAGTAATATGGTTTTTGCAGTATCGAGGATATAATAATGTCTTTAATATTCTGAACGATTGGAAAAAAAAGAATTGATTTTTATTTTGCAAAAGATCTTTAGCACGTCATTCTGAACTTGTTTCAGGACCCAAAAAATTCGACTTAAAATAAAACTAAACATTGAACATCTGAATGACATTTAGCTTTTACACTTTCACAGATCTAATCTTTTAAAATCAACAATATACTTATATTTCTTGTTTTCCAGATCCTGAAACAAGTTCAAGATGACACGTAAAGAATTTTAGTTTTTACAAATAATCTTACAATAATTCAAAATATGCCTATAATTAACCAAATCACCGCTCGATGGATTCTAGATTCACGTGGTAACCCAACAGTATCATGCAAAGTAGGTGTGCAATACAAAGATAATTTATATTTTGGCAAATCTAGTGTACCTAGTGGAGCGTCAACTGGCAAATACGAAGCTGTTGAGTTACGCGACAACGGACCGGAGTTTGGCGGAAAAGGAGTTAATCAGGCTGTCGAAAATATTCTCAATATAATTGCAAAACAAATCATCGGCAAAGAATTCGAATCTGCCAAAGATCTAGATGCTTTTGTTTTGGAAATTGAGAAAAGAATGGAAGGTGAAATCGAACTAAACGAAGTTCAACCAAAATCAGTTTTGGGA
>JAYTWQ010000166.1:0-5908 GCA_043743355.1 bacterium
TTTAACTTTGAGTTAGTAAACAGTACTTGATTTTGTTTTATGTCGCCATTGATTTGAAAAGGTAAAATCATGGTATACGCAAAATTAGGAGAATCAAACGAAGTTCCGCCAGCAGATTTGTAAAAAGCTGTACTTCCCATTTTTGTAGAAATAATTATTCCATTACCAAGACAGTAACCTTGCAGATTATCAAGATTTATTTGTAATTTTGAAGTTTGGTAAATATTCAACTTAGCAACCAAAATTTCATTTAGGGCCAAAAAAGGTAGTTTGACACTGTTGACCGAAACAGAAAGCCTGTCCCACATTTCAATATTATATAATCCTAATTTTAAATTCTGTAAGGTTTGAGAAAGGTTTTGCAAATTGAACTTTGTAATATGACCTACAGATTGACCTGGTTCTGAGTTGATTCCCATTATAATTTGTTTACTGATTCTCTTGGCAATATTAAGGAATGTCCCATCTCCTCCAAGGGTAATAATCAAGTCAAAATTATTCAAATCTTTATTGTTTAAGGTTTTTTCTTTAACAATCTCGAACTCGAACCCATTCTCAGCTAATTTCTGGAGCACTATTTTTCGTACACTATTATGTTCTTGATCAAAATTATATATCATCTTATATTTGTCGTATTCTAGGTTCTCTAACTCATTCTTTTTTTGTAAATATTCGAATCTTGTAACTTTTTCGATTACAAGTACTTTGTTAATAGGTGAATTAATTTTATGTTCAATATTGTTACTATGATCAAAAATACTTTGCAGTTTTTTAACACCATTTATTACTTTCAAAAATTGAAATACGGGTTCTGGTATTGATTTTGACCAGTTTTCTTTGCCTTGTTCAATATCATTACGTATCTTTGTTCCGTTCACAACACTTACTATATCAATAGTTCTAAATTCTTTACCAGTATTAGTCTCTTCAAAACAAATCTTCATAAGCGGATTACCTGAATAAATAAAGTCAAATTGAGGTAGTTCATCTTTGATGTAGTCAATCCAATCTTGATTATTAACAAAGTCTGGAATAGAACAAATTTCAAAATTAACCTTGATATCTTTCATTACGCTTTCAATCATCCCTTTCCGCTCATCGTAAGAAAAAGGGTTTAGTCTAGTTTGATCTTCCTGCGAACTACCAATCCCAATTATTATCTTGTCAATTCCATCTGCAACAATCTGATTAATAGCGTCGAGATGACCGAGATGAAATGGTTGAAAGCGTCCCAAATAAAGTGCAACATTATTCATTATATATCCAAAATTGTAGTTTTAAAATTGATTTTGTTAGTGATTTTTTCAATTTTTTTGTCCCATCTCAGTATTTTAATTTCTGAATCAGACCTGTAAGAATAAAATGTTTCTAGACTAGTTCTTTTGAATCCGCAATAATAACTAATAGTTTTTTTCCAAAAGTTATAAAGTTGATTACCAAAAATGTATCGAGATTGAAATGCAGAATTCTCATCAAAAGCCACTATCAAAATCTCTTTGTCGACCAAAGCACCAACCGAAATCTTGTTTTCAATATTGTAAGCAAAACCAAGAGTCATAACATTATCCAAAAACCCTTTCAGAACAGCTGGAACTGAATCAAAAACTACAGGATGAAATACCACAACAAGATCGGCATTCTTGATACGAAATTGATATTCTATAACTTTGCTGTCGTTAGAATCCAAATAGTCTGCAGCATCAAATTCCGATTCGTCATAGAGATCAATAATATCAACCTTAACCCCTTTTTGAACTACTTTTTGACAAAAATTATTGAACGCTTTGGTTATTTCATTCAGCCTTTTATCTTGCTCATCTGTTGGAGAAGCTAGAATTGCAAGTATTTTATTAATTGTCATTTTGGTTATCAAACCTTGTAAATGTCTTGTTGTCAATTGAAAGACTGTTATAGTTAGAACCTAAATCATAAATGAGTGTGATTTTAATTAGCAGTAAAGTTCACGAGCTAAATAATTTTGTTGTTATATTTAGCTTTGTCGTCAGAGTAATTGACAAAATCAATCAACTTTGGTTAATTATGACTACTATGAACTATCAATATCTTAATGCAACCAAAATCTTAGATCGCTTCCATCACTCACTTTCTGGACTTCGAACTGGAAGAGCAAACTCAAGTGTACTTGATCCAATTTTGGTTGAGATGTATGGCTCCAAAATGGCGATTAAAGAACTGGCGTCGATTTCGCAACCCGAACCAACTCAATTACTTATTTTAGCATTTGACAAATCTGCAATCAAAATGATTGTTAAGGCAATCTCAGAATCTAACCTCGGGATAAACCCTGTCGACGATGGTTCTGGAATTCGGATTAACTTCCCGCCTTTAACTGAAGAAACTCGAAAAAAATTAGCTAAGTCGGTGAGTGTATTAGCAGAAGAGGTCAAAGTCAGCGTACGAAATAATAGACAAGATATCCTCAAAACCTGGAAAAAACAAAAAGAAGACTCGTTGATTTCCGAAGATGAATTGAAAAAACTCGAAGTTGAATTACAAAAAGAAGTCGAAGCCTTGAATAAAGAAATTGAATTAATTGCAAAGAAAAAAGAAGAGGATGTTTTAAAGGTTTAGACTATGTTAGTTACTTTTAGAGAGCTTTCAGACTTAAGGAATAGTTCAATTATTGCATTTATCTTTTTAATTATTTTTTTTGGTTTGGCTTTTTATGATTTTGGAAGTTATATTAGTATTTTAGCGTTCGCTTTTTATTTAGTTTTTAATCTCAAATGGCTTTACGGTTGTTACATTATTTTTGCAAGGATTACCAAACTCAATTCCAGCACTCCCAAAAAAGTTGTGTTAGATAATTTTGTTCCTTTAATCTGTTTTTACAGACCTTATTATAATATATTAGAATTAATCAATTTTGCAAAACTTAACACTTTACCTGCTTATTTTAATTGGTTATCACAAATAATTTCATTAGTCTATATTGTCATAAAAGCTTTTGGAGATCAAAATTTTGATTTTTTATACTTTACAGCTTCTGCTTGGGTTGGATTCAGTTTTTATCTTTATCAAGGAGTTAATTCGAAGATAAAGAGTCTCGCAAAATAAACTTGACACATTTTGGAATTATTAGAAAAATACTAAGATATGTCATACTACTTTACATCAGAATCAGTCTCCGAAGGACACCCAGATAAAATAGCAGATCAAATAAGTGACTCAATCTTAGATGCATACTTGTCAGTTTACCCAAAATCCAAAGTAGCTTGTGAAACATTAGTAACAACCAATCGCGTTGTTATAGCTGGAGAAATTAATGTACCAAAAGAAGTTTTTGAGAAAGTAGATATAGAATCTGTTGTGAGACAAACAATCGCACGTATAGGATACATCAAACCAGAATACAATTTTTGCGAAACAACTGTCGAAATCACCAACCTTCTTCACCAACAAAGTCCAGACATTGCGCAAGGCGTAGATCGTGCCAAAAAAGAAGAGCAAGGAGCAGGAGATCAAGGAATTATGTTTGGATACGCAACCGACGAAACACCTGTATTTCTGCCCTTACCTCTTTATCTTTCCCATTTGATTTTGAAAAGTTTGTCCAAAATTCGCAAAGACCACAAAGAAATGCAATACCTCAGACCAGATGCCAAAGCTCAAATAACTGTCGAATATGATAAACTTAACCAACCAGTTGCAATTGATACGATCTTGATTAGCACCCAGCACGATAATTTTGCAGAAGATGCAGCGATGCTTGCCAAAATAACCCTTGACGTTCGCAAGATTCTAATTCCATTGGTCAAATCCCAGCTACCTCAAAATCTCCAAGAATTGTTAAATTCAAAATCCAAATTACTCGTCAACCCAACTGGCAAATTCGTAATTGGAGGACCAGATGGAGATGCTGGTCTCACAGGGCGAAAAATAATTGTAGATACATATGGCGGCAAAGGAGCTCACGGTGGTGGAGCGTTTAGCGGTAAAGATCCAAGTAAGGTTGATCGATCAGCTGCGTATATGGCGAGATATATTGCAAAGAATATTGTTGCCTCAGGAAAAGCAAAAGAGTGCCTAGTCCAAATTTCTTATGCAATAGGAGTCGCAGAGCCAGTTAGCTTTTATTTGAATACATATGGAACCAATACAACAGGCAAAGTTGATGAAGAATTGTCCAAAGAAATATTCGAACAATATGATTTACGACCAGCCAAAATTATAGAAAAGTTAAATTTATTGAATCCAGTCTACTCTTGTACAGCAGCATATGGACATTTTGGTCGAGATTACAAAAAAGAAAATGGCTTAGAATACTTTACTTGGGAAAAAATTGAAGAATAATTTGACTTTTGAAGTATTTATTAGGATATGAAATTTATCCAAAAATTAATACGAATCAAAAAAATGATTTAAGTTACCCTTTTCCAAAATGTTAAGAGATATATCGATGAAGAATTTTGTTATTGGATGTTCACTTTAGACTATAATCCAAGTAGGATTATTATTTATTTACAAAAAAAATAAGCTTGTTACATAAATTAGATCTAACCTTGCATCAGATAAAACTATACTTTTCACACTAAAAATATCGGGTTTGCATTTTTGTCTTTATTACTCATTACCTAGATCTTGAAACAAGTTCAGGATGACAATCGGTAATTTCTACTCCAAAATTTAAAATAGATTGAATATAAATGAGCGATTTGTCTACTTTGTATTTGACATTGTCTAATTTATGAATTCTTGACACGAATCAAACAATTATTCAAGATTATGTTACTTTAACTTCGTATAAAAAATATTATGTCATTTGCTCGAGATCTAGAAGATTTTATGCTCTATTGTGAGCTCACCAAACAATATTCGCCTAACACTGTTCGTAATTACCGCAACACCTTAGGAAGGTTTCAGGGTTTTTTGGATGAAAAGAAAATCTTTAATACTAACGAGATTGATATGGGTGTGGTCAACGAATACCGCAAATTCCTCAATGCAAAAGAAAGCTCAAGGCACACAGACATGTCACTCAAAGCTCAAGGTTATCAAATTGTTGTCTTAAGGAGTTTTTTGAAATTTATGATCAAAAATGGAGCTTTAGTTTTGAATCCAACTTCTTTGGAACTACCAAAAGCACGAATGCGCCGTGTAGAATATCTAACCGAGGAAGAAATCAAAAAACTAATTCTAGCAATAATGAATGATTCCAAAAAAATTGCTGATGTCCAAAAGAAAAGAAATCAAGCTTTGATATTATGTATGTTTGGTTCTGGATTGAGACTAAGCGAAGTTCTGGGTCTCAAAAAAGCTGAAGTTCTAGCCAAAGATGGACAATTGATGATCGAAGGTAAAGGCGGTAAAATTCGTACAACATTCCTTGCACAATCTGCTCAGCAAGCAATTCAAGAATATGTTAAGCTTCGAGGAGAAGATGCTAATCCGTACCTATTCATTTCTTTTTCAAAGAACAATATCAACAAATCTGTCAAAAAATATAAGCCACTAAGTCAAAGAATGGTACAAATGATTATCCAAAAATATGCAGGTGCAATGGGAATATATAAACATGTTACCCCACACACACTAAGGCATAGTTTTGCTACCAAAATTTTGTTTGAAGGCGGAGATATTCGTTCGGTTCAGATTCTCTTAGGTCATTCCAACATTGCAACAACCCAAATATATACTCATATCACAGACTGGCAAATCAAAGAGTTACATTCCAAAGTATTCCGAACAGGGCAAAAAATAGCCAAAAGAAAAGTTGCTTAAATATTGACATTTCCGTTATTTTTTTGTAGTCTAATAAACTATGGCACCCGCATATCTAAAAGCAATGAATATGAACGAAGGATTACCTAAGCCAATTTTATGTTCAAAGTCAAAAGAAATTAAAAAATTACCTGCAAACTTTGAGAGAATTTTAATCAACGAAATT
>JAYTWQ010000167.1:0-1996 GCA_043743355.1 bacterium
TGAGCAAGTTCGAAGTTGATTCGGGTTTCCCGAATGTAGCCTCGCAACGACAAGCGAAAGATCTGTAATGAATCAATAGCAAAAATAGATCTTTTATAAATAGTACAGCTAACAGATCTTTCGCTTCTTTTGGTGCTGAGGGCATATCTTGAAACAAGTTCAAGAAGCAACCTGCTGTTCTCAAGATGACGGAGTATATTTTAATCCAAAATTTTTAAAAAACTAAGTTGTACTTGACTAATATTATCTGTCATAATAAAATTAATGTATGTCCAATACTATTTACGATTACAAGATTAACTCCTTACAAGGCAAAGAAATTAACTTTGCAGATTTTCGTAATAAGGTTATACTTGTTGTTAATACAGCTTCTGCCTGTGGTCTCACCCCGCAATATACTGGACTCCAGGAACTATATGACAAATACAGTGATAAAGGTCTGGTTGTTGTTGGGTTTCCATGTAACCAATTCGGCGGACAGGAACCTGGAAATGCTCAAGAAATACAATCTGGCTGCCTTCTTAATCATGGTGTCAAATTCTTAATAACTGAAAAGATCAAAGTTAATGGCGATAATGCTCACCCAATTTTTGTTTATCTCAAAGATTCGTTACCTGGGATTATGGGTCTCAAAGATATCAAGTGGAATTTTACTAAGTTCTTGATTGACAAATCTGGCAAGCCTTGCATAAGATTCGCTCCGACCGATGAACCTAGTTCGATGATTCGAGATATTGAAAATTTGTTAGATCAATAATTTACTTTTTGTTGACATTCAATGCGCTTTGGTTTTGACTGTAGGAATGAATAACCGCAAGCAACTAATATTTTTTGCATTTTTACTTTTTAATCTCTTTGGTTTTAAGTATTTGGAACCTTATATTATTCCTCCAGTTCAAGCCTGGATTCTAGCAAGCGGTCCGATGGCTGCTATTTATTATTCTATAGCTGGATTGATTTCGGTCGTCGTCGCTCCAATTACTCTTGGTCCAATCCATGTCATTCTCCAAAAAAGTTTTGGGTTTTGGACAAGCTTTGAATTATTTTATGGGTTTACGACGATTGGTCAATTAATCAACTTTGTTTTAGCCAAAAGATATGGAGAAAAATTCGTCAATAGGTTTTTTCCAGATTTGCAGCAAAATGCTTTTTATAATTGGCTCAGGAGTAATATCGATCGAAGTATTGTAGACATGATGTTAATTAATGTTGGGCTTGGCGGTGATTTTCTTGCTTATCTTTTTGGACTGTCAAAAGTCAAGTTTTGGAAGTTTGCTTTGGTTGTTGTGATCGTTAATCTTTTTTCTACATTTGTAATTGTATCTAAGAATATTGCGGTTGGAGATACCAACAATTTTTTGTTCTGGTTTGGATCGTCATACTTTATAACTTATATTCCGCTATTGATTGTATTTCGCAAAGATCTACCATCATTATGGCAAAAAATAAAAAAAGCTACAACTGATAGTCAAAAAGCAAATCAGGATTATGAATATGCCAAGAAGGATTTTGAAAACGGTAAAATTACTGAACAAGAATTCACTACAATTCGAGCAAAAACAAAAGAAAATACTGAGAATCCAATTGCTGCTTTGTTTGTGGATAAGGTTGATTAATTTTTTTTGATCAATTAAACTATAACTACTTATCAATTTTATGTTACAACTATTAACTACCCAAACTGAATTTGAAATAAAGGCTCGGCTTTATCAATTAGATTTGAATTTTGAACTAAAGAACTTTGTTGACAATGCGTTCCGTGTTAGAGTCAAATTCCGTGAGGCTATGAACCTTATGACGCTCCAACTACGGTGTAATCCACCAGACAGTTATGAAGATGAACTTGATCTAGAAGAAAACCGCATTATTCTGCAGAATTTGGTCCGCGGTTCGGGCATAGATTATGTCTATTTGGACTACAAGGAATGCTGCAATACAGGTTGCCAAGGTTGCAAAAGATATGAATTGACAAAGTTAATTTAGTTAGAAAATATTA
>JAYTWQ010000168.1:0-2508 GCA_043743355.1 bacterium
GTTGTCTGACCATCAAGGTGACCCAAAGTTTGAAGTGCAATTTTGGTATCGTTTGGATCACAGGAATCAAGAAAGAATTTAGTATTAGACATAACTTTAGAGTGTAAAAATAAATCAGTTTTGGCAAGTGTTTGTTTTTATTGAGAGTAACAAAACACAAAAAAGAAGATGTATTACTTCCTTCCCGATGCTAAAGTATAACTTGTTGAAATCGAATCTTTAGCTACCCTCGTCAAAACTTCATTTTGCCACTCCCTAGATAGGGGGACATTTTACAAAACATGAATTAGGTTTTAATAGCGGGAAGGGAGTAAGTATTTTCTACTAATGATCCTCTGCTTACAAAAAAAACTCTACTCCAATCCACTAAGCCGCTCTGCGCTAAAATAATTCTTGAGAATTTCTTTGTCAGGATCTTGATCAGAAACAACATTACCAGCTATCAAAGTTGTATGGTGCTGAACATCGACATAAAGTTCATTGATTTTACGGATCACAAATTCTGCTTCGTCTCGTTCGTTTCGAGCCATGTAGTATTGGACTTGAGTTGAGTCTGGAGATGTGGTAAAGAGTTCTTTCTTTTTTTGGTTTGGGTTATGCGTCAAAACATTCTCAGCCAAGTCAAGGATTTGTTGATTAGATCTATAATTCTGGTTCAGCACAATTTCTTTGGTACCAGGATACTCATCCTCAAAGTTCAGAATAATCTCAATTTTGGAGCCACGAAAACCATAGATGCTCTGAGCATCATCGCCAACAACGAATAACGATCTTGTTCCGAGTCCTGCAATTTGGTCTGTTGAATCTTGCATAAGCTATGAATTGAATAAGATTGTTTGTAAAAAAAGTTACTTATATTTCGTGTCATCTTGAACTTGTTTCAGAATCTAAAAAATTAGGACAAATATAGAGGTCTTTATAATTTGAATTAATCGTAGAGCATTTTTTATGTCGAAATCATAAACGCAAAAAAACATTGTAGATGAAAAATTTACTAATTAGATCCTGAAACAAGTTCAGGATGACAAACTACATACGATTCAATCACACAACCCAAATATTTTGAGAGAATGGATTAGCCAAAACGCCTGAATCTAAAACTTTCTGGGTTTCTCCATTAATGAGCCAAATCGTTTTTTTAGAAATGCTAGAAATATTTGTTTTGCTAGTGTGTAATAATTTTTGCAAAGCTGCTTGCCCAACAAAATCATCTTTATATTGTACAGCAATTATCGAATTATAGTCAAAATTGGAACTGTTAAAATCGTCAACTACAAATTCTTTGTTGGAATTAAAGAATAGTTCTGACTTTTGCAAAGCTTGGTTCTCTAGTACACTTGAACCTTCAACTTCCCAAAGAATTAATTTTTTGAACTTGCATACAATTCCTAGATTATTCAAAATTGACTCGACCGTCACAGCCTCTTTATCGGTGATGATAGAATCAATCAAAAGGTTTAGATTATGTGATTTAAGTTCGAAGTTTTTTGGTTGAGCTGCTATCAAATCAACGTCCAAATCTTTCCATTCAAAAACAACTTTTCCAGATTTTAGATCTACAATATATTCCTTCATTGATTCAAAAATCTTTAGACCACCTTTTTCCAGCGCTCGTTCTGGATGAGGCATCATAGCCATAATATTGCCACTCGGGTTCCCAATAGCTGCCAAAGATTGATAAGAACCATTAGGATTAAGTGGAAATTCATCATGAATAGAACCATCTATATCACAATATTGAAACAAAAACTGTCCATTATTTTTCATTATTTCAATAACTTCTGATGCTAAAATATATCGACCTTCACCGTGTGCAATTGGAACATTGATCGCCTGATCAGCAGCAAAGTTTTTGCAAAAAATATTATTGTTGTTTATATTCTTTATGTTAACCCAAGTGTTATAAAATCCAGTTCCAAGAATTTCACCATTTTGAACCCTTTTGTTGACTGCCAAAGCTCCACCTAATTCTTCACCTTTGAGACCAGGAACTAATCCAGATTCGATTAGAATCTGAGCTCCGTTACATATTCCAAGTACAGGTTTTCCTTTTTTGGCTTCAGTGATAATTACTTGCATTAGAGGATTTTTGGCACTGATTACTCCAGAACGAGAACGATCTTCGAACGAAAAACCACCAATTATAAAGTATCCGTCAAACAGTTCCAAATCTGAGGGATCTCTATTCCAAAGAAATTCTTGAGCGTCCATCCCTGCCTGAGTTACAGCGTAGACTGATTCGGTTTCGCAATTCGATCCTGGGAATTCGATTATGGCTATTTTTGGTTTTGCATCAAGCATTCTATTAATTTATTCAAGATTTGATTTGTGGTCAAATTATAAGTCTGAACAAAATATCCTTCTTACCCCATAGAACCAAATAGTTGAAAATGGAATTAGGCTAACAAAAAAACTAAATCAAACTGCACCAATTAGTTTATTCCTCATAATTTGGAGTTCACCACGTAATTTTTCAATTCTTAACTCATCGGTCGACTCCTCACCTAG
>JAYTWQ010000169.1:0-3116 GCA_043743355.1 bacterium
CATCTCAAGAACAAATCAAAAAACATTATCCGATTGAAGACATGGCTTGGGTTGAAGGAGTGGGTAATAAAGGGCTTTCTACCTTTGAAGGGTTAGGCGAAAAAGCCTCGGACCATATCGGGACTAACATTCCAGCCGAGATTGGAAAGAAAGTAGTTGACGGAATTGTACAGTACATGACCAGCGGTCCTGTAATTTGTATGGTTATCGAAGGTATCCAGGCTATTCCAATGATGCGAAAGATGGTTGGTTCAACACTTCCAATTAATGCTGATGTTGGGACAATCCGCGGGGATTATTCCGTTGATTCGGCAGATGTAGCATTGATTGAAGGGCGTTCAGTTCATAATCTTATTCATGCTTCAGAAGTACAAGATGAGGCAAATAACGAAATTTCAATTTGGTTCACCGAGTCAGAAATTCAAGATTATCACCTTGGCAATGGTAATATAATGTATTCAAAGTTTTATTAAGTTTATGAAAAAAGCACTTTTGATTCTCAAAAATAATCATTCTTTTATTGGTCGTGGAGTAGGGGTTGACGGTGCATCGTTTGGAGAGTGTGTCTTTACAACAGGTATGACAGGTTATGCTGAATCTCTCACAGATCCAAGTTATGCTGGACAGCTATTATGCTTTTCGTATCCGCTGATTGGGAATTATGGAATTTCCAAAAAATGGTTCGAATCATCCAAGATGTATGCAAATGGTATGATTGCTGTCAATTCATCTAGGAATCAGTTTCATAAAGATTCAGATTGGACATTAGATGATTTTTTGCATAAACAAAATAAATCTGCGATATTGGGAATTGACACAAGGAAGTTAGTTAAAATTCTACGGAATGAAGGAAATCAGCCTTGTGTTTTGGTGGTTCAAGATGAAGAAGTTATCGAAAAATACTATCATAAATATAAGAGTGACAAAGATTTTGATTTTTTTGTAAATTTGTGTAATAATAAAAATGAAGAGAATGTCAAAGATTGGCCAATGTTGGCGACCCGAAAAAGACCAGAGGTATATGTTTGGAATAATGGCGCTTTAGAAAGTTCAACTTTTGATCCAAAAAAACAAACTGTGGTAGTACTGGATTGTGGAGTAAAGATGAATATAATAAGAGAAATTGCTAAAAGAGTTGAACAAGTCGTCGTCGTTCCAGCCAACTATACAGTAGACCAGATACTTAATTTTGATCCAAAAGGTGTACTACTTTCTAATGGTCCTGGAGATCCTAGAGATTATGATTATATCACACAAACAGTAAGGAGTTTGATCAAGATTGAAGGTCTGTCAATATTTGGTATCTGTCTAGGACATCAGATTTTGTCATTAGCAATTGGGTGCAAAGTATTCAAAATGAAGTTCGGCAACCGTGGAGCCAATCAACCAGTTCAAGATAAGACTAACAATAGAGCATATTTGACTTCACAGAATCATGGATATGCAGTTGTACCAGAATCAATTCCTGCTGATTACGAAGTTTATTTTCAGAATTTGAATGACGAATCTATAGAAGGAATCAGACATCAATCCAAACCAATTTTTTCGGTGCAGTTCCACCCCGAAGCGTGTGGCGGTCCGCAAGACACTAACTTTTTGTTTGACAAATTCGTAGAATCAATGAACTAGAATATGACCTTTTTGCAAAGAAGTTTGGGGTTGAATTACAAGTGGTGGTATATTTTTAAGTTTGCGTTCAAATCAAATACTACTTACCGAGTCAATTCTATAATGTGGCTTCTAAGTTCTTTTGTTTTGATAATATCAATGATCTTTGTGTGGTACATTAATTACACCAAAACTGGAGATCTTCAATTGTTTAGAGAACTATTTACTTATTTTGTAGTTGCAGAGGCATTTGTTTTCGGTTCAGCAATTCAATATGACATCGGAGAAAATATACAAGACGGCAAATTCACAACCAAATTACTGAGACCAACCAATGTGTTTGGATTTTACTTTTTGAATGCAACTGGATATCAATTTTTTGAGAATATTTCTAAACTAGTGATTTATAGTCTGTTCGCAATCTTATTTAATCTGTACTTTTTGTTTTCAAACTTTTATAATTTTAGTTTATTTTTGTTAGTTTGCATCATTGGATTTGTGATCAATGTCTTAATTGGCTTGATTATTGGACTTTTGGCATTTTGGTTTACAGCTTTTTTTGGAACTGCTAATTTTTTTAATACAATCAAAATACTTTTGTCGGGTAGTTTTTTTCCGCTCAATCTACTTTCAGTAACTTATTTTGCAACTTTTTTACCATTCTCATACACCTTCTTTCATCCATCCCAGATCTACCTCGGCAAATACAATAATTCTGAAGTCCTGCAAACTTTCGTAGGAGGAATACTTTGGTGTTTGATTCTCTGGATTCTAGCTCGCTGGGTGTTCAAATTAGGTCTCAAGAAGAACGAAGCTGTGGGATTGTAACTATTTGACATATTATGTTGAAAAGTATATAGTGCTATTACTACAATTTATTACATATTTATGACTACCAAAGCCAAAACTAAAGATGCTTCCAAAAATAATCAGATTAGAATTACCAAAAATACTCAGATTGACAAGATTTTAGTCGCATTAAGATTCAAGTTTCCTCTACTTGACGATGCTGAATTAATCAAAATTTTGATCGGTGAAAGCGGTGACAAATATCTACAGATGTATTCAAGTTTGGCTAGCTTTAGTAAAGATGACGGTGTTGACATTGTAGATTATTCCAAACTTAGCGATTTTGATTCCGCCAAATACTTTAACAAAAATTCCTGAATATGCTTCCAATTGTTTTGGCAAAGTTTCCGTACCTTGACACCGAAATCTCAAAGCTGAGACCGTGCCTTGTGATTGCCAATCAACCATTCCAAAATTATACAGTTTTGGTTTTGGCTTATATTTCCAGCAAAAAGCCTTTGGAATTCCAAAAAAGCGACTTAGAGATTAATTTTGAACAAAATACTGGTCTAAAAAGAAATTCATACGTTAGACTGCATAAATTATTGAGTTTGGATGAAACTGAAATACAGGGTCAGATTGGTTTTGTAGATGACCAGATTCATCAAGGTATTAAAACGAAACTAAAAGACTTTTTTGATTTATGACATTTCTCCAAC
>JAYTWQ010000170.1:0-2556 GCA_043743355.1 bacterium
GTTACTCCATCCATCAACAGCACTTTTCACAGATTGGAACAATTTCCCAAACAAACCTTTGTCTGGACTTTTTGCAGTTTCTGAGCGATTATTTTTTAAATCCTCTTCTAAAGACTTAAATTTTTGAGTATCTGTTTCGTGTTGTTGACAAGACTGTTGTCTTTTATTTTTCTGATCTAACACATCTTGCATTTCTTTTCTATAAAATGTCATATAATTTAATTTTTATTTCTTTTGTTTTTTTGTAACCTTTTTTAGTTTACATTGCTTTTTTTGTTTTTGCAAGTTTTATTATCTTTTTTGTTTTTTTGTAATTCGTTATCGGCAAAATTGGCTAATTTTTGTATTAAGCTGTTGAAATTTGATAGTAGAAATTTTAATCTTAGTATATCTTCTGAAAGCATTTTCTGGGTTTCTAGTTGACTTAGTGTAGCGTTTATTTCAGATTACTCAATATCATATAATTTTTTGAGTTTTTGGTTTGTTAATTACTTAGTCTAAACTCTGTATTTTTGCTGATCCTGCTAACTTTTGTCTCTTCAAAGTATTACCTCCATCCCCTTTAAGGTTTGCAAATTCAAATGGATCAACTTTGGTCGTTCTATCAAATGGCAAAATATTACTTGCAATATTCTTGGTCATGAACTGTTCACTTAGCCGTTCTTGCTCTCCAGTGTTCGATTTAATTCTAGTTGGACTAATTTTTGGATTAGGTAAAGCATTAGGTGATATATCAGACAAGCCTATAATAAATTTTTTAAGTGGTGTTGAATTGTTTATTTTGGCAAAACCAGTTTTCCCTATGTTAGTATATTTTGGAGTGTGATATTCTACAGCTTCTGTAGAACCTTCGGTTTGGTTCACCTTATTTGTTCTGGTGTATAATTCGTTTATCAACGAGTACAATTCCCTTTGTTTTGCATACAAGGCATCAACCTCCTGTTTGGTGTTGCCTTGGTTTTGGAGGGCAATATTAACTTTGTCAATTTCTGTTTTGTATCCTTCTATATCTTGCTCAGAAATTTGGTCTTGCAGTTCTACCAAATCTGGAATTGTTGGTAATTGGTCTGGGATTTTTTTGACTCCAAAACTCTTAAGTTTGTTCCATACACTTATTGCACATTTTACACTTGGAGCATTTTCAAGAGACTGAATTTTGCCTTTTATTTCACTTCTAAAATTTCGCAAAGAGTCTAGGGAGAATTTGCTTCTTAATTGTTCGATCTTCGTTTTTGGATTTACTATTGTTGATTCTTGATTTGGTTGATTGTTACTTTCTGGCATATTTATTTTATCATGTTTAATTTCATGATTATTCTATCATAGGTTTTTTATTTACACAAGTATTTATTGTTTTGACGCTTGATTAATTCACAATTGCTGTAATGTATTAGTTTTTGCGTCAGTTCTGGGAATGATTTTTTGATTACAGGTCCAATTCTTGCAATTGTTGGGAATCTTTGATCGATTATCCACTGATTCATTTGGTTTATAATATCGCCAAAAGTTATGTTATTTTGATTAATCCCTGAAGTATTTTGCAATATGAACCTTACAATTCCCCTGAATAAAGTTGCTTCACTTATGTCAAGCTGGCTATTGAGATCACTATGTTGCCATAATTCGCCTCTGAATCGTATGATTCTCCACCCTTCATTGATTTGGATAGGTAGCATTCCTTCTAGCGTGTCTGGGCTTCCTTCAGCTATTTTGAGTTTTTTAACACCTGCTTCAAAGAGTTTTCGTACCTCTCTAATATCTTTAGCTGAGACCGAACCGCCTTGTATTTTTTCTAATAATTCGTTGATTGTTTTTTTTACAGGATCAATTATTTCGGAATTGTTTAATCTGGAAGTCATATATTTATATTAGAACACTTTTTTGATTTTTTGCAAGCCAATCTAATTTTGACAAATTATTCTATTTTGTACATATTTAACACATGAATCAATTATCTGTTATCGGTCTTGCAGCAATGGGCAAGAATCTTGCCAAAAATTTTGCATCCCGTGGTTTTGAAGTTGGTGTTTTTAATCGCTCATTTGGTCGAACTCAAGAATTGTTGGATGAAAAAAATGAAGGAATCTCAGGCTATGAAGATCTCAGATCATTAGTTCTCAGTCTCGAAACGCCACGAAAGATTTTCCTTATGGTCAAGTCTGGTGACGCCGTTGAGGATACGATCAAACAACTTCGCATGATTTTGGACAAGGGAGATATTCTAGTGGATTGTGGTAATTCAAACTGGAAAGAAACCATCAAAAAACAAGAAGAATTGTCAGAAGTCGGCATAGAATTCGTTGGATGTGGAGTCAGTGGTGGTTGGGAAGGGGCTTTGCTTGGTCCGAGTATTATGCCAGGGGGAAAGAAAAATGTGGTCGATCAGCTTTTACCGTTTTTGCAGGCCGCAGCTGCTGACGATTTTGGTGGCGGAAAATGTGTCACGAATGTCGGCTTGGCTGGAGCAGGACATTTTGTCAAGATGGTTCACAACGGAATTGAATATTCTATAATGCAAGGTATTGCTGAAGTTTATGACATTATTAAAAAGTTCGG
>JAYTWQ010000171.1:0-4258 GCA_043743355.1 bacterium
AGAATTAACTTATTAGTCTTAATATTACCCAAAGCTAGCAAGTTTGTCAAATGGTTGCCAGAATACACTTGGCTTGAATAAACATAAGTTGACTAGCAAATAAAAAATATAAATTCGCAAAGAAAAGAAAAGTTCTAAAAAAAACAAAACTGCAAAACAAGCTGTCTTAGAATTACTAAGTTTGTCTACAATTTTCATTATTATACTTGTTCAGAACTATCAGCAACAATAGCATTCTTCATCTCCGTCATAATTTTCCAGACAAAGTAATGAGATGCTATTAATAATAATGTTATAATCAAACTAATAAAAAATGAATTGTTCGTAAAAGGGTTAGCAATAGGTAAACTTTTTTTAACGGCAAGCCCTTGTGAAAAAATCAGGTAAAGATCTAGACCAAAAAGTCCAAAAATAAAAATTAGTGAAAATATAGAGTAATTCAGATACTGAGTTGTAATTTGATTGTTGAGTTTCAAAGATTCAAAACCTTTTTTTGCATTCAAAGAAACCAGAATCTCAGATGCGAATGGGATAAAAATTGACCAAACTGCGTTAGTTGGGTTCACCGTTGTTTCCTTGAACTTCAACAGAAAATTATATATTCCGTGAGTCAACATTCCATAAAAAATAAAATATAAAACTGAAAAAATTGTCGAAAGCAAAGATTCAAAGATTCCTAGTGGTATGTTTTGAATAATATTTCCTTTAATTAATTCTCTAATAACCAAAGAAAAAATTGAATAAATAGATAAAATGAAAATGAATATCTGAAAGTATTTGAACCTGTGCTGAATTTGTTGTACTATTTTGGACATATTTTGAAAATGGTTTAATAACTGCATTTTGTCAAAGAGAAAACCCCTTTATTTAGAAGGGGTAATAAAAGGTTCTGCAGGAAATTTTGACTGAATACGTTGTTGCTCTAATGAATAATTATCTTTATCAAATTTTTGTCTTACTTTCTCAGATTCTATAAATGAAAAAATATTTACAATTAAAAGATAGGTTAGAAATAATGCAGTTATCACAGATACGAATAAGACAAATAATTCTAATATAGTTTTCTTTTTAGACTTTATTATAAAAGTTATTGTTAAGATAGATGATAACAAAACAACTAGAATAAAAAATATAAATATAATAGACATATTTACCTACTAAAAGTTGCTTTGTAGTAATTTGCAGGATAATCAAATGTTGGATTGGTGATATAATTGCCGTTAGGTTGAACAATTAGAGAGGTTGTGCCTCCGTTATATTGAAAACTAGACCAAGTTCCAGTTGGCACACCTGGAAGCCAATGATTGTAACCTACTTGTCCTGAAACTTTAAATACTGGAAGATCTCTGTCACCTTTAGGCGTACTTGAATATGTGTAGTACCATGTCTGTTTTAAAATATCCTTTGACCATGAAGTACCGATAGTGTATGAAACTTCATCGCCCCAACTGTCACAGCTTCCGTCTCCATTAAGCCTTGTATCTATATAAGGGCTAGGTAGATTAGATGCAGCATATTTCCAATCATTCGGTTCACAATTTGGTGACCAATTAGTACCCTTTGTTAAATACGTTTTTCTATTAATATTAGTTCCATTCCATAGATAAAACTCATGTTCATAAGTATCTCCCCAAGCAAAATTATTATTATTCCAATACATGTAATTAAAATTAAACCTTGTTGAATTATAATCTTCACCTGCCCATCCACCCTGTCCTATATATGTTTCACCGTAATTAGGTAAATAATTCTCAAAAGCCGCGCTAGCTTTGACTGGACTAACCAAACTTTTTACTTTAGATAAAAATTTAGACTTTGATTTTTGCTTTGATTTTTGAATACTAATAGATACAATATTTTTGTTGATTTGGATTTTGTCTAGTTTAGATTTTTGTCCTAAAATAGTTAAGTCTTTAACGATAATACTTTGATCATTTATTTCTTGATCAAAATTTGTAAAATTAATTTCTTTTTCTACCTTAGGTGCATTCTCATCGTGTTCTTTTTTACTAAGTTTTTTAACAAATTCCCTTCGTTTGTTCTTTAATTCATTCTCAAACTTTACATCATCAATGTTAGCATTTCCCAATATAAAATCTGTTAAAACTACTCCATTAATAACAAACTCACTCGTTATTGAAGAAATATCAACCGTTTCTTTTATTTTTTGTATTTCTGACAAAACATCATTCAAATTAGTTTTTCTTGTAAATTCTATTTTGCCTGTAGTAATTTCGTCTTCTTTTATTAATTCTGTTTCTGCATGGATTAACAATGTAGAATTTAAACCTACTGTAAGGACTAAGCCTGCTACTACAACTGCGATTCCTTTGGTTGCATTATTGCCCATAACGCTAAACATAGAACTGAGGGGAGAGGTAAAACGATTAAACGTATTCCTAAAATTAAATAAAGACACAAAGATAAAACTTTTTTGAACTGAACCTGCACAAAGTGATCGATCAACTCTGCACATTAGGTTTAGAATTATTGTTAATTGTTGTCAAGCGACTTAATTTTTTAGATGATTATAAAATAAAATAATTTTAGACAAAAAAAGATTCCCGATCAAGCCGGGAATGACAATTAATACTTTCGTAAAAATAAAGATTTACTCTTCAGAACTAGAGTCATCAAATTCGTCAAAGGAATCCATGGATGAGATATCCCCGACTTTCTTGAATCCTGTTCCAGCTGGAATCAGTTGTCCGAGAATTACGTTTTCCTTCAATCCCAACAAATTATCTGATCGACCTGAGATTACAGCTTCGACTAATACCTTTGAGGCTTCTTGAAACGATGCTGCAGATAGGAATGAATCTGTGATTAATGAGGCTCGTGAGATGCCAGTCACAACTCTAGAAAAAGCCGCTGGTTGTTTGCCTTCCGCAATTAGTTTTTTGTTGATATTGACTATCAAAGAATATCTAACCAAATCTCCAGAAATGAATTCTGATTCTCCAGCATCGATAATTTGGACTCTAGCACACATTTGTCTAATGATGACTTCAATATGTTTTTCGTTAACTAAGATACCGTTTTCTGAGTAGATACCAATCAATTGGGTAATAATGTACTCTTGAAGAGAGTCAAAACCTAGGACTTCAATGACTTCCTGAAGATCAAGTGAGCCTTCCGTTAATGGAGAACCTTTTGGAATAATATCGCCTTCTTTGACTTTGAGATAATAGCCTGGAACTGTATTAAACTCAATTTCCTCAGCAGCAGCCTGAATAACTACTAATTGGTTGTCAGTTTTGGTAACGATTCCATTAATACCAGCTCGCACAACTTGACCATTGTCTCGAACCAACAAGTTAGTTTCGGTTGTAATCTTGTCATCGTTAGCAACAAGCACAATATCTTTGGAATCAAAATCTAATACAGTTTTGAGTGAATTGTTGACAAGTGAGATTGTAAACCCATCTTCTACAGATCCTACAACTTTTTTGACAAGGCAATCATGTGACAAGAATGACGCTTTGTACTTTGGGTTTCGGGTTTCGAAGATTTCTTCAACACGACCTAACCCTTCTGTAATATCAGTCTTCAAGAGTCCTTTACCATGTTTACCTTGGTCCATCGTCAATTGAGTAGAATTCTCACCTAGAGATTGAGCAGCAATAATTCCGACTGGTACACCTATTTCTACAGTTTTGAGCGTACTAAAGTCAACACCATAACATTTTTGGCAAATACCTCGAGGCATTATGCACTTGGTTGGAGTTCGAACTATGAATTCTTCAATTCCTTTTTCTTCGAACTTTTTGAGCAAATCATAATCGACATAATCGTTAGCTTTTGCTATAACTTCTTTGCCTTGGATAACAGAATTGAGGAGATAACGTCCGAATAATCGACCCTCAATTTGATAGAGACTTCGACCAGATTTGAGTGCTGCTGCTTGGTTCAAGACAATACCTTCAATTGTGTGACAGTCGTCATCTTGAATTACCATATTCTGAGCAACATCTACCAAACGACGGGTTAGATAACCAGCGTCAGCGGTACGAAGTGAGATATCCGATTGGCCTTTTCGCTGTCCTTTCATAGATACAAAATACTCAAGACCAGTTAGACCTTCAAGATAACCGTGCTGTGCAGGAAGTTCAATAATGTGTCCAGCTGCGGTTACAGAAAGACCTCGAATACCAGCAATAAGATTCAATTGACTGACATTTCCTTTGGCACCAGAACGAATCATCACACCAACATTGTTTTTTTCATCGAGTACTTTTTCTGTCATTTTGGAGACAGT
>JAYTWQ010000172.1:0-4551 GCA_043743355.1 bacterium
GGAATAAATATTTATCCAGTCTGGTTGTTTTTTGACTTCGCTTAGTCTTATAAACTCAATCTTTTGTACAAAATCCTTGGTTTCTGTCCCATACGCTCCAGCGTTGCCAACAACCGCTCCGCCAATAGTTCCAGGAACTCGATTCAGACCAGTCGTCCCACTTAAGTTATATTCCATTGCTAGATCTACTACTTTTTGCAGTTCCAAACCAGGATCCATTTCAAAAACAGTTTTGCCATCTTGTTCTTTAATTTCATACGTCGAAAATTCTCTTATATTGATTATCGCTTGAGAATATTTTAGATCTTTGTCTGCAAAAATTGTATTTGATCCCCCAGCCAAAATAAAAAATGGCATTTTTCGTTCATTGCAAAACCTGATCGCTTCGATTAGTTCTGAATAGTTAGTAGGCCAAAAAACTAGGCTTACGAGTCCACCAATTCCAGTTGTGGTCATTTCTGAAAGGTATTTATTAGTGTCAATTTTCATAAAAACCTTACATTTTTAGTGCCAAATCCATTGCGTTTTCTCCTTCTTTGATTTTGAAATTTGGTTCAATACCTTTTTTGTCAATATTATTACCATTAGGAGTCAACCATTCTGCAATCGTTAACTTGACTGAATCTCCGTTGCTGATTGGGAATATGACTTGTACTACACCTTTACCAAATGTTTTTTCGCCAACTGATTTTGCGTCTCGCTTTTCTTTCAAAGCAGCAGTCAAAATTTCGGAGGCTGAGGCGGTTAGTTTGTCTGTTAATACAATAACTGGATATTTGAGTAACGATGACTCTTTTTTGACTGTGAATTCAGGTGTAATTATTTGTTTTCCTGTTGAATCTCTGGATTTTTCACTAACGAATTGAGTGTTTTCTGGCAAAAAGTACGACAATAATTGAACAGTCTGGTCCAAAAGTCCACCAGTATTAGATCGTACATCGATAATAATCTTTTCAATTTCTGGTTTTTCAAGAATTTGCCTTGAGATTTTTTCCATTTCGGTTCCTAGACTATCTCCAAAGGAACTGATTGTAATAACTGCAAACTTTTCTTTGAAGTCCAGTGTGATTAGTTCATTTTTGACTTCTTTTCGAGTAATTTCAAAGTCTTTTATCTCTGTTCCTCTTGCTACTTCGATCTTGACATTGGTGCCTTCAGCTCCTCGAATTTTGGTTACTAGTTCGTTCAGATCACTATTAATCACCAAAAAATCATCAACTTTGATCAACACATCGCCACCTTGGATTCCAGCTGCGACTGCAGGGCTGTTTTTTATCAATCCAACAACTGTGAACCTATCAGCTATTTTTTCGACCTTAATACCAATTCCAACGAATCTTTGGTTGAGATCCGATTGTAGGTTAGAATTCTCTTGCTTGGTAAGGTATTCACTATAAGGGTCAGCGAGAGAAGCTACTTCACCTTTGAGTTTGAATTCTTCGTATTTTTTTTGGTCTGGAGTTTCACGCAAATAGCTTTCCTTGATTCGATCTTGAACTTCTTTTTCTATTTTGCTAAAATTCGTGTTGGTATCAACTGTTTTGATCGTTGCGAATTTGGTTTGGTAAATGTTAAAACCAAATGCTATAGCTAGAATAATGACAAGAATACTAAGGAAAATATTAGTTTGTTTGAGCTGTGAATTAGATTCTTGAATGGGTTTTTGAGTTGTAATTTCTTCGGACATATTCAGACTATTGATTATATTATTATATTAGTCAAGGGAATGAAATAAGCGAAAATCAGTTTGATTTCTATTAAAATAACTGAATATTCTAAAATGAAAATTTGCGAAATTCACCTAGATATTTTTAGTTCTTTATTATTGATTTATGTTTATTAGAAAAGAATTTTAACCCTTTTTGAGGTATAACTTGCACATTTTATAACTGTATGATATAATTAAAAGGCAATTAATGCAATTACAAATATGTTATATACTAATACAAATAATAATTTTCAATACAAATTTGGTATTGAAGGTAACCAAGGCTCATCCGATGATAAAAAGCGTCTCGAAGAGTTACTTCAAAATAGTCCTGATTCGCATGTCACAAATTACAAACCAGGTAAAAAACTTGATCAAGTAGTAAAAAAAACTAGGGAGCAAATTGTTACTCCAAAACGTGAAATCAGATCAAGCTTTGTTGATAAAATCAAAAAGGCAGCTTTTGTCGCCACTGGAGTTGCAGGATTAGCTTTTGCTGGTGGTAAAACTTTAGAAATCGGATCTGCTGTTTGGGGAGAACTTAATACTCCAGATATTGATGGTACTGAAGGGCCAATACTAGTAAAAAAACAAGACGCAAAAATTGTCGAACTTCAAAGGCAAGGTTTTATAGACAAAGAAACGGCAGAATTATTACATAAATATATTACTATTACACCTGGTAACATTACTGGTCATTATAGTAGAGAATGGAACAAATCCTTGATGATAGATAACCCAAACTTTGTTAATGATATTAGAACACGAAATTACAAAAGTGAAAGTGAGGCTGGAAAGTTTTTACGTGAAAACGGTTATGATGAACCAATCAAATTAAAATATAGTGAGGTTAAAATAATTATTAATCAACTTGAAGCTAAAAACCAAAATGATTCAATTGCTGAAAATAGAATAAAAATACTAAGAGATTATATTTTAAAATATAAAAACGACTTAGCTATGTTATCAAAAATTGAAACTAGACAAGGTAGAGAAGAAATTTACCGACTTGAACTTCAAGATAAATATAGTCAGAGATAGTTTAATCATTTTTTAAATTTATCATTCACAAAAAAGCCCCTCGAGGGCTAATTATAATTTAAATCAATATTCTGGTGTTTGGAATTGAAATAATTTTATCGCTTAATTTTTAGCAACCTGACCTATTACTTGACAACTTTAATTCTGAATGTTAAGATGTTAATATGCTTAATTTTCAATTGAATATTAGCTAAACTAACTTTTTACACACTAACAAAATATAATTAATTTATGTCTATCGTATTAGGAATTGACCTCGGAACAACCAACTCCGCAATGGCATATGTCGTCGGAGGCAAACCAGTCATCATCGAAAATGCAGAAGGGGCTCGAACTACTCCATCTGTATTCTACTACAACGCAAAAGATTCGTCAGTTACAATCGGCGAAATTGCAAAGCGAAACTCAGTCCTCAATCCAGAGAATACTTTTTATGAAGTCAAACGGTTCATTGGTCGGTCATTTGATGATTCAGAAACTCAGTCTGATGTCAAGATTATGCCATTCACAGTACACAATGCTGCCGGCAAAATCAAAGTTGCTACCAAAGACGGCAAAGATTATTCACCAGAAGAAATCTCAGCTGCAGTCTTGCGAAAGCTAAAGAACGACGCCGAAGCCAAATTAGGTCAATCAATTACTGAAGCTGTAATTACAGTTCCTGCGTACTTCAATGACGCACAACGACAAGCTACTAAAGATGCTGGTGAAATCGCAGGTCTCAAAGTGCTTAGAATTATTAATGAACCAACAGCAGCTGCACTTGCGTATGGTTTTGAGAATGGTCACGACGAAAAAGTACTTGTTTACGACCTTGGAGGTGGTACATTCGATGTCACAGTTCTAGATATTGCTAAAGATACTATCGAAGTTCTTGCAACTAACGGAGACACTCACCTTGGTGGAGCTGACTTTGACAAAAAAATCATTGAACATATTATCGCAGAATTTAAAAAAGAAACTGGAATTGATCTAGCTAATGACAAAGCCGCAAGACAAAGAGTCAAAGAAGCTGCCGAAAAAGCAAAGCACGATCTTTCTACCCAATCAGATCATCAGATTAACCTTCCATTCATTACTATGTTAGATGGTCAACCGCAGCATCTGATGATGACATTATCCCGAGCAAAGCTTGAAGATATCTGTAAGGATCTTGTCGAGCGATCAATGGAACCAGTCAAAAAAGCTCTCGCAGATTCAAAGCTAGACAAATCTCAAATCAATGAAATTATCATGGTTGGTGGTATGACCAGAATGCCAATGGTACAAAAGGCTGTTGAAGACTATTTTGGTAAAAAACCAAACCTCAAGGTTAATCCAGATGAAGTCGTAGCCTTAGGTGCTGCTGTTCAAGGTGCTGTCCTCAAAGGTGATGTCAAAGATATCCTTCTTCTTGATGTAACTCCTTTGTCACTAGCTATTGAGACTGCAGGAGGAGTTGCAACTACTATGATCGGACGAAATACTACAATTCCATCATCCAAATCTCAAATCTTCTCAACTTATGCAGACAACCAAACTGCTGTTGATGTTCATGTAGTACAAGGTGAGAGACCAATGGCTGTCGATGACAAATCCTTAGGAAAATTCACGTTATCTGGAATTGCTCCAGCTCCACGAGGTGTACCTCAGGTCGAAGTCACTTTTGATCTTGACGCTAACGGAATTCTTTCTGTAACGGCTGTTGACAAAGGTACAGGCAAACAAGCTAATATTACAATAACTGGTTCGTCCACCTTATCAGAAGAAGAAAAACAATCTGCGATTGAAGAAGCTGAAAGACAGAAAGACGCTGATCTTGC
>JAYTWQ010000173.1:0-13369 GCA_043743355.1 bacterium
ATTTATACTCAATCTATTTTAAATTTCGGATTAGAAATCACCGATTGTCATCCTGAACTTGTTTCAGGATCTAGAGAACGAGTAATTAAGACAAAAATGCAAATCCGACATTCTAAGTGTGAAAAGTATATTTAGAAAATGAAAAAATTTGAAGATAAACTTAGAATTTAATTACTTCGAACAATTAGTATTTTTGCCTAAAAAAACATATACTGATGTGTAAAAATCTAAAACTTGTGTAAATAAAAAACTTGTATTATAATAAATAAGTTATAACAACAAATTTCAACTTATTATGTCTCAAAAAGAAAACAAAACCTCACAACCAGATATTACAGGATTACTCGAAGCTAAATTCGCAAAGTATTATGAAAGTTTAAACTCTTCGGTGTCTGAACAACCAGAAATCAAAACTGAAGTTAAACCTGAAGTACCAAAAAAAACACTCTTTGGAAATTTAAAAAATGCCAGAGATCATTTAAATGAAGTTAAAAAAGGATTAACCATTGCAGCTATAGGTACTGGAGTGATTGTAGGAATAGATCTAGCTCATAGAAAATTCGAAAGTCAAAGTCAATTTTTGTCTTCAGGTGAAGTTGGTGTCACTTTAGAAATTGTTGGGAAAGTTGATCCTATAAAAGGTGGTCAAACTTTTAAAGCTTTAGAAAGTGGTATAAAAACTGGTTTTGACACAATGGAAAAATTTGCTAAAACAAAAGCTGAATTTACATCAACTGATTCAACGCCACCATCAAGAGAAAAAAAGGTAAAAGTAATAACAGAAGCAAATATAGAAACAATTAATAGACAAGATAAAGGTCTTTCTAACCGCAATAAGATTCTTTCTTCATTGGCAGGTAATGTATCATCTGAAAAGTTAGGAATTTTGACACAAGGGATCGAAGCCAATATTAATTCTGAAAAACGAAGAAATATTATTGATTTTGGAGCTTTGGGAATTGGTGGAGCTGCTGTCATTGAAGCAATCAGTAAAAGTAAAAGAAGAACAAAAGAAGAAGTGCGTAATTCAGATCAAAATAAAAATATAGAACCTATCAAAAGTCCCTTTGGTTTAAGCACAGTCGAAGCAAAACTAGCCTTTTTATCAAACGAAATAGAAAACAAAACAAAAGAACTAAAAGAATTCAAACCAACATTTAAAAAAATTATTTCTAGGTTAGAAGAATCTTATTCGAGCGAATTATCTGAAGATCGAAAACAAATAATTGATTATGCTCATAGATTTGTGAGTTCTCTATATTTAGAATTAAAGAAATACGGATCGACTGAATCAAGCAAATATTTAAAAGAAGTAGCTGTGGGCATTGAGAAAATGGTATTTAATAACTCCAAAACAATGATAATGAATTTGGAACAATTTGATGATTATTTATCTTCAAAAAAAGGTTTAATCACTTCTGGAATTTCAAAAGAAACATTTGACAATGCACAAAATGCAGCAAGAAAAGCGCTTTTCAAGAAATAAAAGTTGCACAGAAGTTATATTTATTTGGCATTTTAAATTAAATACAAGTAATTGTTTGACAAAATCACAAAGTTGATTCTCAATACTTTGGTACTCAAACTAAAAAATATGCTACAAAATTACGAAATTAACATCATTCTAAATTCAAGATTGAACGCTGATGAAACAGCCAAAGAAATATCTGTATTACAAGAAATTTTAGAAAAAGACCTTAAAGCTCAAAATCTTGTAATTGACAAACAAGGATTAAAAGAGCTGGCTTACCCAATCAACAAGAGTAAAACTGGCTTTTATGTATTCGCAACATTTGATTTGGAATTAGTTGACTGTGCAAAAGTAAAAGTGTTAGAAGCAAAGTTGAACCTAAGAGACGCTTTTGTTCGATATCTTATTTTGAACCAAACTGATTACCTAATTCAAAAAGAAAAAGAAGTCTTGAATCAAGTCGAAGTTGTAAACCACAGAGAACTCAACAAAGGAGCCAAAGTAAAAAAGTGTATTTCAAAGTACATGGGTGTACGAGCAATTGACTACAAAGATGTAGACTTTATTAATCAATTCACTTCTCCATATTCAAAGATTTTTGATAGAGATAAGACTGGAACCAGTGCCAAATACCAAAGAAAAATCGCTCAAGCTGTAAAGAGAGCAAGGCACATGGCCCTAATGTCCTTCACCAACATTCATTACTAAAAAATACAATCTGATTAACTTCGGTTTTTTTGTTGGGTGAGATATTTGCGTCAATACTAATTTTATTATTATATACTTCAAAATTTCTAATTGACAACTCAACGATCGTCATCCTCAGCTTGACTGGGAATCTCAAAATTGCCACATCGCTGTTTCATCTAAAATCTGATATTCTAAGCGTAAAGAACATAAATATAGCTTTAATTCAAACTTACATAAACCTCGATTTCAAAGCCACCTTCACCAATAGGATTGTATATTTCAAAGTCTGATTCATAGCTACGATCCAAGTCGGCTTCTTCAACTGCTCTCCAAATGTTAGGAGTAACCTCTGCAGGAATGCCAGTTTGCACAAAAACGGCAAAAGCTTGTTCAGGTATTTTTTTATATCTCAATAAGTCATCTTTTTTAACACCCTTACTAACAAGCCCGCCTAACCAAAAATCGCAATCTACACCTGTAGTATTGTATCTCGAATACATAGCAACAACCCTCGGAGCCAGCAAATTCTCAATTTTTGCAAAAACATTATTCGATGAAAAAGACTGCCAGAATTCAGAGGTTTCTTTGAGTTTGTCTTTTCTAATCCTCACGGTAACACCCATAAAAATTGTTTCTGCCATTGTCTTTATTACATATTCCATAAAATTCAAATTTTTCTTATTCCCATTCTATCGTTGCAGGTGGCTTGGAACTGATGTCATATACTACACGGTTAATACCACGGACCTCATTAATAATCTTGTTACTTACTTTTGCAAGAAAATCATATGGAAGTCTAGCCCAATCTGCTGTCATCCCATCAGCTGCCGTTACAGCACGCAGACCAAGAACATTCTCATACGTCCTCCCATCTCCCATTACACCTACAGTTTGGACTGGTGTAAGTACACAAAAAGCCTGCCAAGTATCATGATAAAGTGAAGTTTTTTTGGATTTTGCGAACCATTTTTCTGAAAAGAATTTTTTTACATACTCAAACCCTAATTCACCAGAATCTTGATTAGCCTCAAAGATATCTAATTGAGTTTCGTTGACCCACCGCCAATCGTCAATTTTATTTTTCTCAACCTTTGGATTCTCTAGATCTCCATCCACTTCAATCAAAAAGAAAAACCCTCGTTGCATTTTGAAGTTTTCAGGATTCTTAGCCATTTTGTCAGTGACAGACCAATCTTGCACCCCCCAATAATCTACGATTCTCTTGACTTTCCAACCCGTTTCTTCAAACACTTCTCTTTCTAATCCAGTTTTGATATTCTCACTTTCCTCAATTTTGCCACCAACTCCAGCCTCCCACAGATTCGGAAAAATTACTCTATTTGAATTTCTTTTTTGGGTAAAAATCTGACCTTTGGAATTAAAAATTAAACACTGCACTCCAAGCGTTTTATTTTCTCGATCAATAGCTAAATCATTCCAAAAGTTGGAATCTGGTGCAAATTTTTTTTGTTTTGTTTGCTCTTCATCGGTCAAGGTATTCTTGAGCTCGTCAATAAAGATTTTGTCTGCCTGTCGTAACACATCTAATTTGTCTTTAGTAATCTCACCTATAATTCGAATTGCGAGCCCTGGACCTGGGAATGGGTGCCGATCTACAATTTGGTCTGGAACTCCGAGCCGCCGACCAACTTCACGCACCTCATCTTTGAACAAATCTCGAAAAGGTTCTACGAGCTCGAACTGCATATCTTCTGGAAGTCCGCCTACATTGTGATGTGACTTGATAACTTGACTTGTGCTGCCTTTTACTGCACTAGATTCAACAACATCTGGGTACAAGGTTCCTTGTGCAAGAAACTTAAAATTATTAATCTTTTTGTTTGTCATAATTATGATTAAGACTATCTCATTTTTTGTGTTTTTGACAAGCCCTTGACCAACTTTCTTTTCCAGAGCAAATTTTAATCAAAACCAATACTTATGTTCGAATTCATCGCCCTCTGTGCAATTATCATCAATTTATTTATTCTTAATAACATCTTTGACAAACTCAAACGAATCGATAGAACGGTCGAAAAACAAAAAGACATCCTGAATGAAATCAAATTAAATGAAACCAAATCACTAGAATACAATCCAACTAATAATAGTCTGGCGTTGAACAAATTGAAGCTAGAAACTCCACTTAACGATCCTCATTCAGTTATTACTAAAGAAGAGCCTGGAGTCCAAAGCCAATCTTTGAACGAAAAATTAAAAATTTCTAATTCGCAAAATTCTTCCCAAATTGAAAATGAAGAAGTCTACACTCCAACACAAAATCTGAACTCAACAATATCAAACGCTCAACTCAACGATAAAGTTCTAGCCTCTTCAACCAAAGAATCTCAATCAAACATTATCGATAAAGCAATTAATTGGATTAAAGATGGTTTTTTGATCAAAATTGGTGGAATTTTACTTTTACTTTCTGGGATTTGGTTTTTGTCTATTGGATTCAGTAGTTTGGATTCTAACGGACGAATTGCATCTGGTCTCTTTGCAGGATTCTCACTTGTAATAATTGGAGTTTGGCAAATGAATAAGAGATTGATCTTTGGACAGGTTCTTGAACTTCTTGGTTCCTCAATTGTTCTAATTGCTATTCTCTCAGCGAGGTTTAATTATAGCCTGGAATGGATGACACCCCTAACCGCTTTTGCTGGTTGTGTTTTTGTAGTCACCATCAATACACTAATTGCCATACTCAAAAACTCTCGACCGATTGGTTTTTTGTCACTAATTCTTGGCTATCTAGCTCCATTTTTTGCTGTCGGTACTGAATATAACTTTTTTGCATTGATGTTGTATGTTCTTGTTTTTAATATCTCGATGTTATTAGTTAGCTTTTACAAAAAGTGGAATTTTTTACTTTTACCAAATATTATTTTTAGCTCGATATATCTCACTGGCTATGGACTCACCGAAAAAGATCGTGTGGCAGTCTGGATTTATGCTGTGATATTCATGACCGTGTTTTATATCACCACAATTTTTAACCAAATCAAAAAACCAAAACTTTCTGGATTAGATATCTTTAATTCTTTCTTCGCAACTTTTGTTGGATTCGGCTGGATTAACTTATTCGTCGATGGGGATTGGAAAACCATTGTAGTTGCACTTTATGCAATTTTTACTTTTGTGGTTGCTGCAATTTTGTATAGATCCAAATCACCGAACGAGTTTGTTTATATGCAATTGACAACAGCTTTTGTTTCATTGATTTACGCAACTTTTTTGCTGTTCGGTAATCAATATGACTACACATTAGTTGCTGTTTCACTTGAATTAACTGGTTCCCAGTTCTTAATCAGCTCAATTTTGAATAAAAAATCCCCAACGCAGCGAATCATTGGTCTGTTCCAGATTTTACCATTATTTAGTTCTATTTTGGTATTATTATTTGGGATCGCAAACTGGGGTAATATTCTTACAGGTTTGATTTTGGTGTTATGCGCAGTCCTTAATTCAATCATTTTCTTTGGGAAATTCAACGAGTCGAAAGAAGTGGACTTAGGAATTTTTGCCAAAGTTTTTGGAATAGTGGCATTCTTTATGGCAATTCGTTGGGTCTGGGTTTTGTTTGAACAAATTTTTGAAGTTGACTCAACAAGATCACCGATTACCAATCAATTAGTGAGTCAAAATGTTGAAAATATCAAACAAACTACATTAGCACATGGCGGTGCATTGACAGTTATGACAATTTGTGCAATATTGCTAATCTCAAGGGTCATCAAAGTACGTTCGGAGGAACAAAAATTCCTTGGATATTCATTAATTGGATTTGTTTTACTTAGATTGGTATTAGTTGAAATCACAATGATGGACACCACATTGAAAATCATAACATTCGCAGCGATTGGAATACTACTAACCTTGACGGCATTCATTAGAAAAGAAAATTAAAAATCAATGGAAATCAAAACACAATTAGAACTAGAAGCAAAACAATACTCCGAAAAAGTAGAAGAATTAAAAGTATTAATTGAAAGTATTTCATATCATAAAGAGGTTTTTCCGAAGAGCTTTGAAAAACATTATAGCTTAATTATTAGTATTATTAATTCCAAAAAGTTGGATAGCATGAATTTGATGAATAAAGTAGGTTGGAATTTTGATTTGATATTGACTAACATTGATTCATACAAAGGATTTGAACTTGATTTGATTATCGAAATTGTTGATTTGATCGAAGAATACTTTGAAGAACTTTTGAATGAAGATCGTTCGTACTGTTTTGCATGCGAAGGTGTCAAAGATTGGATAGAAATACTATGCGCTCGTATTAAAAGAAATGAGAGGTTTTTTGAATATGCTATTAAAGAAATGAAAGACTATGAGTTATCATTTGAAAAAAAAATTGCAGATTGGCTCGACGAGATATATTCAGAACTAGGCACTTTAGATTACAATTATTTTATAAATTTATTCTTGGAGGAGAATGAAAACATGAATGTAACAATTTTGAAACTACAAGAGATACCCTTTGTTTTTAGTAAATTTTTTGATAGTTATTCAACCCAGCTAGCTTCGGGTAGATTGAATTATTTGGAGACTCAACCGTTCAAGCCACCTAGATATTGCGATTGAATATTGACCAAGTTCGAGTTCTAATCAAGTATATCAATTATGCCTCAGATTTTTTCATTGTACGATTCTTATCTCAAATCAGTCGTTAAGTTAGACCCTAATTATACCACAGCCAAAGACACGCTCAAAATATATTCTTGCGGACCGACGGTTTATAATTATCAGCATATCGGTAATATGCGTGCAGCATGGCTTGGAGATACCATTGTCAATGCTGCAAAATTATTAGGCTGGAAAACCGAATGGGTACTCAATATTACAGATGTTGGTCACCTGGTTGGAGATGGTGACGATGGCAAAAATGTGTTGGGCGCAGAAGACAAAATGGAAAAAGCAGCCAAAGCAATGAATAGAAAAGTGGCAGACATTGTTGATTTTTATACCATTGATTACAAGTCTCAATGCGAATCGTTGAATCTAAGCCTACCAATTGCCAAAATGAACCCAAAAGCAACTGAGTACATTCTTGAACAGATGCTGCTGAGCCTAGATCTTTTAAAAGAAAATAAAGCATATTTATTAGAAGACGGAATTTATTTTGATTCTCAAAGAAACAATGAGATTTTTGAATCAAAGCCCAATATATCTCCAACGCTTAAGAAAATTTTGGAAATTCAGAACAGACAATCCGCAGGACAAAATCAAGACTTTACAGGGCGTAATATAAAGAACACCACCAAAAGTCCAACTGATTTTGCTTTATGGAAATTCGTCGCTGAGAATGCCTTACAAAAATGGAGATTCGTGGACTATGACGAAGTTCTTAAGATGCTAAATCTTTGTGTAGATTGTGATATTAGTAAGTCAGGAATATTCACTGATATCAAAGCTAAATGGGGTTGTCCAGGCTGGCATTCTGAGTGCGTAGCAATGATTTGCGGAATTTTAGGTAACCATCGACAACCTTTTAGCTTTGAGAACTTTGCGGACCAAACTGTAATTGATATTCATCTTGGCGGCGAGGATCATATAGACATCCACCACAAAAATGAAATCCTACAATCTGAAGCGCTTGGTTTTGAATTATCCAAATATTGGATTCACAACAAATTCGTACTCGTCGATGGCAAAAAAATGTCCAAATCAGTCGGCAATGTTTATTTGGTTAAAGGTAAGAAAGTCGAGACAGGATTTGATTCTATTGAAGAAAAAGGTTTCGATCCGTTGTCATATCGAATGTTATTGTTAGAACATCACTACACTAACCCAATGGACTTTACCTGGGAAAAATTAGAACAGGCACAGGCTAGGTTGTTTAATCTCCGCAAAGAATGCGCTAGACTACAAGCTTTTGAAATCGGTCAAAATACAGAAACAGTTGTTGAATTAGAAAGTTTAGAAATAGAACAATTTTTTCTCGAACCGTTGATTGATAATTTTGATCTTGCACTTTTTTTGGATAGATTCACCTCCAGGACTTCAAGGCTTGTTAATATTATTGCGAGCGAAAAAACTTTAAATTTGCATGAATATAGGCAGTTACTAAAACTTGATAAAGAATTTTTGAAACTTAATTTATTTCCAAATATACCAGAAGAAATCAGCTCGATTGGAGTTGCGAGATGGAACGCCAAAAAAGATTCAGACTACCAATTATCAGACGAATTACGAAACTTAGCATTAAGCAAAGGCTACCAAATAGATGATTATGGCTGGGGTTATGGAATATGGAAATGTTATGTAAAATAAAACACTTAAATTTTGTGTGGGTCATATTACAGACCTCATTCCCAAATAAATCACAATTTTGGGTAAGTTGTTCCATTTTAAGGGGCTGTCACGAAGTGACTGGGATTTTGACTGCAATTACAATCGCAACCCGCCGCCGTTGGAAGCACTCCCTCAACAGGGGAGATATTGTAGTTAGAATTTGATTTTATTAAGAAAGAAATCAACTAAACACTCGTTCCAATAACAATATACAATTTGAATTTATACTCAGTCTATTTTAAATTTCGGATTAGAAATTACCAATTGTCATCCTTAACTTGTTTCAGGATCTAGCAAACGAGTAATCAAGACAAAAATGCAAATCCGATGTTCTAAGTGTGAAAAGTATAAAAAGTTTCTCCTATCTAGGTGGTGGTAAAACAGAGTTTTGACGGTGTAACCGTTACAAGTATACAATCACCTGTCAAGCTGAGGGTGGCAAAAGTATTCATTCTGGTCTAAAGTCTAATATATTAAAAGAATAATTTGAATTAGTGAGCCACAACCCTTGTCATAAAACACAAAACAACTTGTAATATTCTGAGTATGAACAATAAAAAATTGATTTGGGTTCCGATAATTCTTGGGGTTACTTTGGTAATTGGTACTTCTGCATTTTTTGCCATCGCTAATAACTCTCAAAAAAATGTTAATCCCAATGGTTCACTAATTTCCGCCAACACCGACAAAGATATACAGCCTGAAAAGAAAACTGGAAATATCGTTAATCAGAACTCAGCAAAATCAAATAGCATAAACACTCTAACAAAATTAATGACAGCCTCGGAAGTTGCAACTCATAACACAGAATCATCTTGCTATGTATCTTATCAAAAAGAAGTGTACGACCTAACTAGTTTCGTAGGAAGACATGATGGAGGTTCTCAAGCTATTCTGGAAAAATGTGGCAAGGATATTAATGATTTCAGTGCAGTCCACCCTGGAGGTAATTTTAGTAGTCCAAAAGTCCAAAGAGCCATCAAATCATTGGTTATTGGGAACTTGGAATAACTTTTACTCAAATCTGAATCAACTATTACATGTCAGTTAAAACTCCCCTTTTAAGGGGTGGCAGACAAAGTCTGACGGGGTGTTTTATTTATTATCGATGTCAGAGTTAATAAGAGTTTGGGTATATACTTTTTACATTTAAAATGCCAAAATCCAGATCTTTTGATAATTAATTACTTTTATACCCAAATATCGAAAGTCAATTTTATTACTACCACGAATGATTTATTTGAATTTTTGGATTAGAATACGCTCCGTCAACTTAAGCGTAGCGAAATATCTGCTGTCTATACTATAATTAAAGGTCTATTTTTGTTATTGATTCATTACAGATCTTTCGTTTGTCGTTGCGAGGCTACATTCGGGAAACCCGAACCAACTTCGAACTTGCTCAAGATGACGGTTAGAATTTAGCAAAAAAAATAAGTTAAGGGATAATAAAACTACTTGATTACAAGCTTAGTTTGACTTTCGATATTGGGATTTTTAAGATCCTCAGTCAAGCTGAGGATGACGGATGAAGATATATCTATCCAAAATTTGATAACGTGTATTGTAAGTTAAATATGAATTTTAATCCTCCTCACGTTCAGCCATAACTACAAAAAAGCAGATCACAGAGATAACAGCTGCTAGAGTTATTACGGTTCTGGATCCTTCGACAATGGAATTCGTAAAGTTTTCACATATTGCACGGCGAATTTTTCGAGCTTCAAGTTCGTCAATATTATTTTGGTTATATGATTCAATTCTGCAGGCATTTAGGTTCTTAGCGGTGTTGATAGATGCAAACAAATCAGGCTTTAGGCTCTCTGGAATTAGACTATCAGACATTGTAAGATTAAAGTTGCTGGAACTAAACGACCAAAAAAAGGCTAATCCAAAAAAAAGAACACTAATATATTTGGAATATTCAACTGGAAAATTACTTGGAGAATCCTTATCCAAAACTATCAAAAATAAACCAGATCCTAATCCAATCAAGAGCATTGGAGAAATAAAATTCACAAAATTATTGTTGGAACTAACAGAAAAATAAACCATTATTAAACCAATGATATATATTATTAAACCTAACATTTTTGTATTTTTGGGGTTAATTCTAACTGACAAATTATTTACCAAAAATGAACCAATCAACATTCCAAACAAAATTTGAACTAAAAAAGTGGCAGAATTAAATATTGAGAATGAACTATTGAATGATGATACGAATATTACAAAAAAGACTGAAAGCGAAATTAATCCACCCAAAAAACCAGACTTGATGAACTTTATGGTAAGATCAGCTGTTCTTTTGATAGAAAAAATAGTCTTATGCTGAATCATATTCCTTAAACCAAATACAAAAACACCGAACAAAATAGATATAAAACTAACGGAGATTTTGGGATTAATAGTTTGTCCAAAAAGTATTAGTGCATTCTTGACGCCAAACCAGCCATAATAAAGACTTTCAACAATTCCAAAAGCCAAAAACAAGTTTGCAACTACAAACAAAATAATTTCTAAAAATGGTAGCTTTGAGATTGTATTTTTTTCTTTAATTTCTGAAATTCTGTTCAGGTTGATTACAGCTAAAAAAGTAAAAAGTAAATCAGCACCAAAATTAATTTTCCAGCCGAGATAATTGGTCAAAAGTGAACTGAGTATAACAGCCAAAATTACACCCAAAAGAATAAGCTTAGAAAAAATTAAATTTGATTTGGATTGATTGGAAAAACCAGAATTATAGAAGAATAATTCCCCAACAACTGAAAAAATAGAAGCAAAACCAAATCCAAAAAGAACAGAAACACCAAAGACAAATATACCTAAATTAAGACTGAACACCGAAGCTAAAACGGCCAACAGAATTCCAAAAAAAGTTAAAATTAATCCGTCAAATAAAACTCGTTTTGCACCCAAAAAACCTATCATTCTATTAGAATACAAAGCAAAAGTCGAACTTGAGAGAAAGAACAAGACCATAATCCATTGCACCGTTTTGAGATCTGCATTAAAACTGTTCAAAATACTTTGAATGGATATTAGAGTTGAAATAGCTCCAAAAATAGCTGCAAAAGATGAAGTTAAGACTACTAACTGAGAGGCAACATTCTTTTTTGTTTTAATCTCATAAGTAGCAAACTTGTCATGCTTTTTGTTGACAGATTTAGGTATCTCAAAAAATTTCTTTTTTTCTTTTTTGATTTTTTTTTCAGTACCACCTTTTGATGCAATATCTGATTTGATTATTTCATTCTTAAATCTTGATTGAATTTTATTTTCTACATTTTTGAAGGCATCAGTTGTGTTCTGGAAGATATTTTTACTTTGTTCAAGTCCAGCATTGATCATCTTTTTGAAGTCAAAAATGGCAGTGTTTCTTTCCCTTAAAGGTTGCTTTTTGGGGAAAGTTGGCTTTGTTGACACTTGCTCGACTGAAACAATTATTCTTTTGGAGTCTCCAGATTGTTCAGATTTTTGGTAGTTTGGGTTAAGGTTAATTACCGTTGCTTTGGGTAATTTTGGCTTTGGAACTACAGGATTAGGCTGAAACTTAGGGTCAATCATATTAATTTGGATGTTTCTAAACGATGATACAAACCTAAACTTGACACAATTTTGGACCCTTGTCAAACTAACATAATATTCAAAAATATATTATTAAAATGCTCCACGATACCCATGCCCACCTAGAAATGCTACTAGCCAAACTGAACCTTCTTGATGGAAAATGGGAATATGGTGAGAATTCTTCCCTCACCAAACTTTCGATTGAAACCAAAAAAAAACTTGAAGAATTGATTAGCGGTCACGAATTTCTATTACATTCAACTGTTTCAACCAATAATTTTGAGTATGTCACACAATTATTTCAAGATTTTGATAAGATTAAATACTTTCTAGGCTCCCACCCCGAGATTGTAAACGAAGACTTTGATCTGAACAAATACCTAGCAAAACAAAAAGCATTTCTAAGACTGAACCCTGAAATCCTCGAAGGATATTTTTTGCCCTCCACCGTCATCCTGAACTCGTTTCAGGACCCCCTAACTAAAAATGACTCACAATCCAACACCGTCATCCTAAACTTGTTTCAGGACCCCCCAGCTATCAATGAATCCAAAGAGCCCAAAACAAAATTAAAAATCGTAGGAATTGGCGAGGTCGGGCTAGACTATCATTACACCCAAGACCCAAAACTAATCCAAACCCAAAAAGAATTATTTCAAAGTCAAATTGAATTAGCGATTGAGTATAATTTGCCGTTGATGATCCACTGCCGTGACGCATTCGATGATCTGTTCGAGATTCTAAACAAATATCCAAGGATTCACAATCGTTTCCTAATTCATTGTTTTACGGGCGGAACTGACGAGATGTATAAGGCTGTCAAAATAAGAGGCAAAGTTGCATTCGGTGGAGTTATAACCTTTCGATCTGCAAAGAATGTGCAAGAAGCTGTGGAATATTGTCCCCTTGAGAACTTTGTGATAGAAACAGATTTGCCTTTCTTGTCACCAAAACGAGGGGAAGTGTGCTTGCCTGAACACATTGACCTTGTGGCTCAAAAAGTGGCCGAACTCAAAAAAATCCCAAAACATGAGGTCTGGGAATGGAGCCGAAAGAATTGTAGTGAATTGTTCTATGTTTAGTTCTTTCTCTCTAAATCATTATAAAAGTTTCAAAGCATTTTTTTGAAATTATACTCTTTACACTTAGAATTTCGGATTTTAAATGAAACAACGATATAGTAATTTTGGGACCACCAGTAAAGCTGAGGATGACGAGCGTTGAGTCGTTATACTTAATCTATTTTAAATTTCGGATTAGAAATCGCCGATTGTCATCCTGAACTTGTTTCAGGATCTAGAGAACGAGTAATCAAGACAAAAATGCAAATCCGAT
>JAYTWQ010000174.1:0-1704 GCA_043743355.1 bacterium
ATGGTTTCATGTTTGACAATCTTGTTTTTGATTAATGTAAAATTGATAATTGGTAGATTAAAAGCCACCATAATAACAAAAAATATTGTAATCAAAAAATTGAGATAATTGTTTGCGGTAATTAATAAAGTTCCAGTTACTGGCGTGAGGTGTTTGAGAGCCTCGAGCGTTGTTGGAACCAACAGCCAATAACCATAACTAATCGCAAATACCAGAACTGTCACAATCGAGATTAGAGAATAAAAAACCATTTTCTTTTCGTTTTCGTAGAATATGTCTTGTGCAAATCTATAAAACATAATTAGCATTATAGGCAAAGCAATCAAAAAAGATACTAGAAGTTGAGTTTTGAAAATAAAGTCAAGACTTTCAAATGGCGATAAGAAATAAAGATTGGTGCCGAGCGGCTTGGTTAGAATCTCGAATATCTGTTGTTGCCAAATGAATGAAAGTGCGAATATGGAGCCCCAAACCAAAACTATTCTAAACACTAATTTTTTGATTTGATTCAGATAGTCAAGATTAAAGTTGAATTTATGACTTTCCATTTTGAGTTATTATTTTTATTTTGTATCAGATTGATTAGAAGTTACTTCTAGTTTTGGATTAATCGCTTCGTTAGTTGATGTTACAACGTTTGTGACCTCGTCGTTGACATCTTGTAATCCTTTTTTGAATTCTTTGATGGATGAACCAACGCTTTTTGCAAGATCAGGAAGTTTGTTTTGACCGAAGAAAAGCACTGCAAGAAATGTTATGATAATGAGACTTGGGAGTGATAGATGTGGGAACATAATAGTGTTTGTTAATGTTTGAAGATTTTGTAATTTGTTTGACTGTGAGTAATTTCAAGACTTTATTTTTAGCCTGTGTCCTTACTGTTAATAATAACTAGAGACATATTTTATTTTTTGGTTTTGAAGAATGGAATTTCTTTTCGCTTGAATGCTAGGAAACTTACGACCGAAACTGGAATGATGAAAATCACAAGTGCAATAACTAGATTTTCTAGTCCTCCTGTTCTAGGTGTAACCCCAGAATTGATTATTGCTTGTTGAGCCTGTTGTTGTGGCGTTTGATTCGCTGTATTTGTATTACCACCAGTTTTTGGTAAAGTTGTAGTAGTATCTTCTTTTGGTACAGCTGGAGCTTGACTTGAAGATGAAGAGCTTACAGCAACTTTTTGACATTCTGCGTTAGCCTTAATCGTTGCCTGGTATTCACCTGATGCTGTTTGATTATTTTTGTCAGTTGCGATATATTTGATTTTGTAATCACCTGGAGCTACATAGCTGGCACTCTTTGGATCTGATGAGTTGATTTGGAAAAGATAGTCTCCAGTTGCACTCTTTGGAATATCTTGGAACAGATATGCAAGTTTTCCGTTACTATCATAAAACTCAAGACTGATTTTGACTGATTCTCCAATAGCGTTGCCTGTGATCTTTTGGGTACAATCTAATGGGTCCGTAATTGAAGGTTTGGTCAAAGTTGGTTTGTTGGTTATGAAAATTGTTCCACCCCCTGTTGATGCAGGTGCAGTAGTTGAAGAAATAGAAGAAGAAACAGTGGATGACGATGTAGTTGCGGTACTTGCTGTAATTCTAGCTGGAATATTAAGACTTGTTAATCCTGTCATACTCAATACCAAAGGATTTTGTCCTACGAATGCAGCTGGAATGATTGAACCTGAGTTTGGAGTGA
>JAYTWQ010000175.1:0-6514 GCA_043743355.1 bacterium
TAATTCCAAAGAACTGCTGATAAAAATCCTCAACCAAAGTCTTGAGGTGGCTGACCGACACTCGCTTGTCGATAACCAAACATTCAATCTGGTGGAACATAATATCGTGAGTTGCATCAATTTTTTCATTTCGATAAACTTGACCTGGAATTACTACCCGAATTGGTGGTTTTTTGCTCTTCAAGAATTCCTTAGAATATCGAATCTGAACTCCGCTTGTGTGAGTCCTCATGACATAATTTTCTCCAATATTATCTTTTTGTTCCAAAAAAAAAGTGTCTTGCATCGATCTAGCTGGATGATATGACGGCATATTGAGGTCTGTAAAACAGGTTTTTTGGGTTTCGACTAACGGACCATCGGCAACCGAGAATCCCATTTTTTCAAATATTCCTACGATCTCATTCATCACCATCGTCAATGGATGCAAAACCCCAGAATTATCAATGTATTTATCAGAATAGAAAGAAGGGTCAAATTGGATAAAATTATCTTTCTCAAGTAACTCCTGAATCTCCTGAATCTTAGTGTCACAAGCCAAATACAAGTCTTTTTTGAGGATATTTAGTTTTTGACCTAATTCAATTTTTTCTTCTTTGTTTGCAGTTCCCAGTTTTGATTTGAGGTCTGTGAATGATGAGGAATTTCCAATATTGTCTCTCATTTCAAGACAGGCAGATACAGTATTAAGAGTTATGAAATTGTTTGTGAATTGATTCGACATAATACTACTATGATTCAGCAAATGAAACATTCTGTCAAACAACAAACATCCATGATATCTTGACATTTCTACCAGTTCAATCTTGAATATAGTAATATCACAATGACCACAATTATCAACACTACACTCAAAGTTCAAAAGATTACAATCGCCCTAGCATCTGTTGCTTTTTTTGGTTTGGTTTATATTGTCTTTACTTACGACCCTTTTTCGACAACTTATATTCTATGGTTGTTTTTTATTAACCTTACAATATTTTTGGCTACAATTTATCTTCTCCTGATATTCGTATGGCAATTCAACTTTCGCAAATTCCTAATGAACTGGGGTGAAGTTGTTAATTCTATATACTATGCCATAGTTCTAAGTTGTACAACAATATTTGGATTAATTCTAGCCATGGTCGAACAACTCAATATTATCAGCATAATTGTAATTTTATTCGGATTAGTTCTATATTGGTTCGCCGTGAATTGATTCAGAGACACTAAAGTCCTACCGCTTCATTCTTCTTGAGACCTAGCTTAAAAATCCACCGAGCCAGAATCCAAAGCACAAAACACCAAAGTAAGCCTACAAAAAAAGTTTGTACAATTTCGAGTTGAGAGTATTTCCCAAGATATATCTGCATCGGATGGTGAAGAGCAAAAGAAGTTGGAAGAATTGTGAAAAATGCTGAAAATGGAATTTTGTTTAAGGGAATTATCATTCCACGCAAAACATATATTAAGTTCGAAGCAGTATTCGAAAACCTAACTATATCTTTTTTGTCCGAAAGAATGCCAAACTTCCAACTGCATAACCGACAAAATAATTGATACAATATGACATCGGAACAAAGAAAATGGCAACAAGTAAAAACTTTACAAAATCTATACTTTGAATTATTTGCATTCCAGTAAAGTATTGAAAGAGAATTAGCGTTATAATCGGGGCAAGACTTTCGATCAAATTCAGATTCAACCTATAACCTACACCGCCGATTCCATAAACATACATTGGCTGTGTGGGTAAAATCAACTTATTGGTAATACTCCCACTTGCTATATATTTTGCAAACCTATTATAAAAATAATATTCGCCTAAAGATTTGAAAACAAAACCAAGCATTAAATACAAAAAAACCTCAGTTTCTATTCCTCTATAATACCAAACATATACAATCGCCGAAGTCTTAATAATTTCTGACAAAACATTAATAAAATTCCCTCGCATATTCGTACTCGAAGATCTATAATAAAACCAAAGAATATAAACCCATTTGTAATTTTTACCGAGGGTTTGCTGTAAAAAAAGTCATATTCATACGAGTATTTCAGCAGGATAAAACGAATCGAATGAAGCAATTTTGCAATTCAGAACTCTGGCAATATAGAGACAAGCGCAATCAAAAAATGAAATATTTTTTTTATCGAACGAATTATAGATTTCCAATACATCTTCTTCATACTTTTTTTCGAACCAAACCTCATTCTGAAAATCTTTTTGGAATTGTTTGTATATTTCGATTGCGTTCGCTTGTGGTAGTTTGCGTGACAAAACTGTTGCAAATTCATACCTAGTTAGATTCAGTACAACGAATTCACAGGTTGACTTGAATTGCTCCAAAATCAAATTTGCTTTGTCGTGATTACTATCCGCATTAAGATAAAGCCCTATCAAAAAGTCAGCATCGCAAAGTATTTTAGTAGTCATAAATATCGTTGTGATCAGTTGAGTAAGTCACTTTTTCACCTTTTTTGAGACCTGGAATTGAGAATGATTTTATTTTTTTCAGTGCCATGTTAGGCTTAATCTCAACTTCTTTTTGACTTTCTGTAAGCAGATCTCTCAGATATTGAGAAAGATTAAAACCTTTGCTTTGGGCGGTAATTTTGGCTTGAATCAAAAGATCCTTGGGAATATAGATCTGAGTTCTAGTCATTGTAGATTTGGTTTTGGTTAGAGTATTTGGCATATGATATATTATAAAATGTATGTTGTATGTTGTCAACACTTTTTTGAACTAGATTATACCTCAAGTAAATTTTTGGCTAGAATCAAATTTTAAAATTTAGAATACTTACTCCATAACAAAATTTTCTTCCAGATCCTTTCTAAATGCGTCTTTAAGGAGCATAAACCGCTCTCTTGTTATTTTGATTGTTTCGTCATCAGGAATCTTTGTAATTGTATTCAAAGGATTGGGAACATAATTATACTGTTTAGCCTGACCTCGATAATGACAAATGGAGTTTCTCAACCTTCTAACTTCACAACAAGGATTGCCATCAGAAAGTTCTATACGAGAATCTCTGTCATCAAAAAAATTGTTCATATAAACTACCATATCACTCCAAAACTCTGGATCGAATTCTTCAATAGTCTTATAATTAATCTCTTCTTTTGTTTTAATTATTGGAGTGCATTCTTTGATTCTTATACTTAAACTTTTATTTGAAGTTGAATTATATCCAATTACAGACTGTTCTCTGTCATCATGTCTTGGAAGTTGAAAGCCAAATTTTAATTCGATATAAAGTTTTATTTTTTGATTAATCTTATCAAAAGCATATTTAATTTCTTCAGAGGAATAATTTGTAGTATTTGACATTTAATTAGTTTTTAATGCATAAAAGCTACTGTCAGTAAATATAAATTCTCAAAATATTGATTATTTTTTAAGAAATAAATTAAACACGACTATAATAGAAAGAAACGCACCAAAGCTAATCAATAAAATTATGAAACCATAATCATTTATGGTTTTTAGGAAAGCAATGTGAAAGTATAGATCAATAAGAAGTAAGGCTTGCCATATTAGTCCTCCAAATCCTAGGTACATGTGACCAGCAGTTACAAAATCTTGATACCTTTTCATACAAATTTCTTTTTTAAGTTCTTCTTCATTGTAAGCCATAATTGCAAGTTTTTTCCTACTGACATGCTTCACATTCTGGGTCGGTCATATCACAGACTGTTCCATCTGCCAAGATTTTAGCCTCTAATTGGTTAATATCAGTTTCGATTCCGATTCGAGCGGCTTGTGATGCGGATTTGGAATGGAGGTAATATGTGGTTTTGAGTCCGGCTTTCCAGCATTCGAGATACATCATCTCAGCATCTTTACCGTTGGTGGATGAGATCCATTGGTTGAACGAGATTCCCATATCGATCCACTTTTGCCTTCGGGCGTTCTGACTGATTAGATATTTTGGATGAATTTCCCAGGCGGTTTTGAATAGAACTTTGATAGCATCTGGAATTTCGTTGATTTTTTGGATTGAACCATTCGCAATTTTGATTTTGGCTACAATTTCTGGAGTCCATAGGTCGTTTTCTTCGAGTTTAGCGATCAATTCTTCGTTAATCATTGTATATTTGCCTGTCATTCCAACCTCGGTGAATACATTAGAATCCCACGGCTCGATAGACGGCGATACACCTGCAATATACGATATAGTTCGAGTTGGTGCAATTGCCATAACCTGCGAATTCCTTAATCCTTGTGATTTGATTTTGTCTGCAAGATTGGTCCAATTCATCATTCGTGGATTATCAAGCGAAGTTGAGGTAGGAATTCCTCTGTCTGCAATAGATTTTTTGAAGTTATCAATTGGCATGATTCCCATTGACCAGTCAGAACCCTTGAATGTTGAATACTCACCTTTTTCCGCTGCAAGGCTAGCTGATTCATCTAGTGCGTTCCAGTTGATGAACTCAAATAGCCAATCATTGAATTCTGTAGTTAATTCTGATTCGATTGGCAAACTCAATTTTTGGAGAAGCGTTTGGAGACCCATAACCCCTAGCCCAATTGGTCGATGTCTGGTATTGGCATTCTTTGCCTCAACAGTTGTGTAGAAGTTGATGTCGATTACATTATCAAGCATCCTAATTGCAGTCCGAGCTGTTTTGGCAAGGTTGGTCCAGTCAATTCTAGCACATAGTTTTAGTAACTCTGGTGAAACATTTGGATGGTCTGATTTGTCAAGAGTGAGGGGATCCTGAAACGAGTTCAGGATGACGGTGCTTTCTGGTTCAGTCAATATGAATTGGGCAAGATTGATCGATGCAAGATTGCAAACTGCAGTTTCATCCTTAGATGTTGGCAAAAGAATTTCGGTACATAGGTTTGAGTTGTTGACTACGCCGACATGTTTTTGTGGACTCATTATGTTAGAAGGGTCTTTGAAAGTAATCCATGGATGTCCAAAGCCTTTGCCAAGAAGAGCTACAATTATTTCTTCCCACAACTTTCGGATTGAAACCGATTCCTTAGGAGTATTTGGATTGTCTTCGTATTCTTTGTATCGTTTTTCAAACTCTGAACCGTACAGACCGTGAAGATCTGGCACATCGGCAGGAGAAAACAATGTCCAGTAGTCTTCGTTGTTAACTAATCTTTTCATAAACAAATCTGGAATCCATGCCACAGTGTGAATATTTGGACATCGTCTGTTCTCATCTATTGTCACATACTTAGATGCAATAAAATCAAAAATATCTCGATGCCACACTTCTAAATATGCAGCTACAGCACCTTTTCGAACCCCACCTTGATTGACCGCTGCGGCAGATGAATCCAGAACTTTGAGGAACGGAATTAGACCTAATGATTTGCCATTTGTTCCTTTGATCATAGAACCGCTTGCTCGAACATTCGTAAAGTCAACACCAATTCCGCCAGCGTACTTTGATAATAAAGCAATATCAGAATATGTTTTGTAGATATTCTCAAGGTCATCTTGAACGGTCAGCAAGAAACAACTTGAATTTTGGTTGCGGACCCTACCCGAATTGAGCAATGTTGGAGTAGATGAAAGTAGTTTTTGGGTTGAAAGTAGTTCGTAGAACTCAATTGCTTTTTCTTCTCGATTGGTTTCTAATATTGCCAATCCCATAGCCACTCGCATCAACCAAAATTGCGGAAGCTCAAAAACTCGTTGCGGATCTGTATTTGTTTTGAGAACATATTGCTTATATACCCTTGCCATTCCAACTTCTTTGAATAATAGATCTCTCTCAGGCTTGATTGCTGCTTTGATAATTTCCAAATTGTATTTGTCTCGAATGTCTGGATTGATTAGATTGTATCCAATTCCTTCGTCAAGGTACTTGTCAAATACCGAAATGTATCTATTAGTATAAAAATCCTCATATTCGTACATCGATTCTCCAAATACTTCCTTATACAAATTCTGTAACATCAACCGAGCTGCAAGGAACGAATATTCATAGTGTTCTGTTATATAACCCGACGCAGATTTGGTTGTCAGAGTCTGGATTTCGCTGGTCGTAATTCCATTGTGGAGACTGGCAACCGCTTCATCATAGATTTTTTGAATATTGACTTTGGTTAATCCGACCGCTGCAGCTTTGAGCGAGTCCATGATTTTGGTTGTGTCGATTGGTTTTGGTCCTGAGTTAGTTTGTACGAGAATTTGTGACATATAGATTTGGATGGAGTTTACTGAATTTTATATTTTTGAACGATATTACTTTTACGTCATCTTGAGTGAAACGAAAGATCTTTTAGCTGAAAATCTGAAAAAGTTAGTTTTTGCTAAATGATTAATAACAGATTCTTCACGATATTCAGAATGACGGTTGGGATTTTTGCTGTTGAAGTTGACTACTCAAAAACTGGCTTAATTGTTGAATCAGTGCTTTAGGTGAATTTAGAATACCATATATAGTAGTAAGTGATAAATATAACACACTGTACAATGTATTGCCTAACAAGTAAAAAAAACATTTTGATATTTGTCAACTCATAATCTGCTTACATTTTTATATCGCAAAAAAATG
>JAYTWQ010000176.1:0-7857 GCA_043743355.1 bacterium
AATTCAAATTCCCAAACTCAAGTAACTTCTGAGCCTCAACCTACAACCTGTGATGAATTAAAGAATAAAAATTATAGTTTTGGAACAACCTCTGAAGAAATCAAAAAACTTCAAGATTGTATGACCTTTAATGGTTATTTTAAGCACCCTTTTGGATCTACTGGATATTTTGGTTCAGTAACCCAGGCAGCACTTAATAATTGGAAAAATGGAGTCTCACAACAAATGCCTCAAACTCAAAACAATTCCTGTGATTCGTTAAAAAATCAAAACTATACATTCGGTGAAACTTCAGATCGAATTAGGCAGTTACAGATTTGTATGACTAACAAGGGATTTTTCAAACATTCTAGCGGAGCTACGGGTTATTTTGGACCAGTTACACAAGCAGCGCTGAATATATGGAAAAAATAGTTATATATTCAAACCAGCACAAAATTATACAATATGTTGAAATTCCCTTCTTGAAGGGTGGCAAAAAGAAGTTTTGACGGAGTTTTTTTTGATAAGAATAAAAGTTGGATAAGGTTTAGGTATACTAATAGATTTTTGACAAAATTAAAGTTATCTCGGCTTTTGTTAGTTCTGATAAAAACTTTTCTGGAATTCCAAGTGAGTTGACTACCCTTTGAATAATATTTTTTATTTCATTAATTTGTTTTAGATTTTTTTCATTTGTGTTAAAAGTTGTGTAGATCTTAACCATCAAATCTTTCATTGTAATCCTAAAAACCGAATCTTTTTCACCTGGTTCTAATGAGTCTACATTATAATATTCTTCATTTTCCCAAGAATAAAATATGTTATCTAGCGGCTTGTCGATATCAACTGGAAAGTCACAAGTCAAGTTTTTTAAAATAAATATAACAAATTTTTTCACTTCTTTTGAAGATATATTATTAAGTATTTCTTTAGCAGAAACATTAAAATCCCTCAAAGATTCACCAGTAGACCTTTCTTTTACCAAAAACATTCTTTTTGTCTCCAAATCAGCTGCAGCACCTATATAACCAGAAATACCAATATTCAAATCTTTCATAGCTTGCATTGCTTTTATTTGATTTTCGACTAATTCACGTTGTTCTTCGTGAGTATACTTATCCTTAATGTATGCAACGACAAAATTAGTCAATTCGCCTTCGGAGTTCAAAACCTCATGGACTATTTTATGTCTACCTTGACCTATTTCTTCACCCTTTTCAAACGATTGAATATCTTTTAATCGTTCCATGCTCGTATTATAACATAATTAATTAAAAAAGCAAATTAGACCATCAGAATATCAGTTCTTTGCCAAGATTCAACGCGATCAACTATTTCCAGCTCAATAAAATTACTTTGTGAATCACGACCATAAATTTCACCTTGTCCGTCAACCACAATTTTGACTTGACCACGATGCGAAAATTTGGCTTCTTGATATATTCCTATTCCAGTTTGAAAAAATATTTTCCATTGACCTTCGTAATTCCTTGGCTGTATTATAGCACAAGTTTGTTTTGGGTTGATATCTACCCAGGCAGAAGTCAAAAGAGTAACCAAGCCTGAGTTAAACTTTCTAAAAATTGGTTTTTCGCACTCAATCGATAATTTGCAACCTTGAGGAATCTCGATATGTTGTTTGAAAGTCCTAAAGCACCAGCCATGAGCAACCATCGAATTACCAAACAATTCCATTATCGGCTGCCCAAGCGAACTAGAAAGCCTTTCTCGACCACAACCTACATCCCAAAAATATCTATTGGAATAGTATTGATCCAAGCGAAATACTGCGAGAGCGTAAATGAGAGTAAGAATTATTGTTAGTAGCATATTGTATTTTTTGAGTTAGTTCAGATGAAAGTAATTTAATTGCCATATTTGAGTTTTAATTGCACTACAGTTTGTGGTCTTGACCCAACTAGGATAAACCTTCGTTTCGTTTATTCCGCGATTATTTGGACCAGATACAATATTTTTTTGAACTAATATATCTTTTGGAAACTTAAAATATCCAGAATTTTCTTGATCTTGACACTCAATAATCATAAACTCCCAATAGTCAGATATATCTTGAGGCACTGTAATTCCTTGATCGTTTCGTTTCCATATCGAAACAAAAAAGCCAACTTTGACTGGAGTGATTTTTGCTACAAATTTTAGAATATCAACTTGATTATCCATAAATTATCATATTTTTTGATTACTAAAACATCTTTTCCCACTTTCTGAGGAATTTTATGAATGGTGAGATTACTCTGAGGTTTTTTGCTATAATTTTCACAAAGTCATTGTCATCTTTGAAAACAAGTTTTTGCACTTTGATTGCTGTAAAGTTATTGTGTCTCAAAAGGTCAATATTAGGTGAATCGATCGCAAAGCCTTTTGGTCGAGTTTTGAGCATATTCCAATCACTAAGATCGATATAGTTTTTTTGAAAATCTTTTTGGTTCAAAATAGCTCTAAATTCTTCTATATCTTCGTTGTTCTCAGCTATATGATTCCGTAGTTTTAGTAGTTTTTTGGAATCAATCTCGTACCAGCCGCCGCCTATTCTAATAGTCCCATCAGGTTGTATCTCAAAATAATACGCCACGCAGCCATCCCTCTTTCCTTCTGGACAAAAAACAACTGAAATACAGTCTTTGTACGGACTTTTGTTATTGCTAAATCTGACATCTCGATTGATTCTATATATACACTGTTTTGGCAAAACAAACCCAATTAAATCATCGAACTTTGCGATTTCGTGAATAATATCTTGAACCAAAATTAGCCAGTTTTTGCGGATCTTTTCCCAGCGATCACGATTGTCATCGAACCAAACTTTATTGTTGTTCTGGCTCAGTTCTTGGGTGAATTGGATGTATTCTTGAAGCATCTTTATTTCTTTTTGGCCTTATCATCACCTTCAACTTTCGTATTGGGATTAAATTTGATTGTTCCAGTTCCAATATCTTTTTTCTTAGCTGTTGCAGCCTCAACCCCTACAAGATTGATCTTTCCAGAACCATTCACAATATTCGCCTCAATTGAGTCAACTTTACCACTTGCAGTTATATCTCCACTGTCACGAACAGTCACAATTAGGTTTTTGGACTGCAAATTATCTACTACGATGTTGCCTTTGTCTTTGGATTCGAGTTTGATTTCATTGCCAGACATTGAATCGATTTTTACATCTCCTTTGTTGGCTAAAGTTATTTCTTCTAAGTTATTTTTGAAAATTAAGATTTGCGGACCGTTCCGTTCAACAGGAAGTCGAGGATTATTCTTGAGTTTTAATTCTCCTAACACCACCTCGAACTCAATCTTATCACCATATTTGTTATCTCCAGTTATTTCAATTCGTTCTTTTGGACCATTTTGAACTGTAATATTATATGGAACGTTTGAATAAATTTTGGAAAAACTAGGCAAATCTTTTTTTAGTCCGTCAAAGAAATTAGAATAAACCCATTTGAAAGTAAAGAATCCAGCAATTACAATAAGTGCAAGGACAAAACCCAGAATAATATAATTTTTTTTCATGTTCTAATATTATTTGGTTGCCTCAGCGTACTTTCTGCTAACCTCTGCCCAGTTAATTATACTAAAGAAATTAGCTATGTACTCCGCCCTTTTGTTTTGATATTTGAGATAATATGCGTGCTCCCAAACATCCATTGTGAGAATTGGTTTGAGACCATGAAGTAAAGGAGAGTCGGCGTTTGGAGTCTTAGTAATAACCAGTTTGCCATTATTGTCTACAGACAACCAAACCCAGCCAGATCCGAACTGAGTTAATCCAGCTTCAGTCCACAGTTTTTGAAAGTTTTCATAAGATTCAAATTGGTCGATTTGCTTTCCTAATTCCGGACTTAGCTCGAATTTCTGTTGGCCGCCCTGTAATGACTCCCAATAAATGTTATGGTTATAGACTTGACCTGCGTTATTCAATACAGGTTGTCTTTGAGTTTCGGGGATTTTGTTGAGATTCAAAAGTAATTCCTCCAACGAAAGATCTGCAAAATCAGGTAAATTCGCCATTAGTCCGTTGAGATTGTTCACATAAGTTGCGTGATGTTTGCCGTGGTGGATTTCAACTGTCAATTGATCTATAACTGGTTCGAGTGCATCGGTTGCAAATGGTAAATTCATTAAAGTAAACATAGGATATAATCAACGGCAATCTATGGTTTTTTGTCAAAGGAAAGATTTTTGTATTATTTATCTAAATCAAATCATCACTTCAATAATAATTGCAGCTACTTCTTCAGGTTTTGGAACATGTTTGATTAGAAGTGGAGCGAGATTAGTTTTTTCTCTCATTTCAATCGTAAGATGACCTTTATCACCTAAAATGTATCTGACTTGTTTACGATCAGCTTTAATACTTTTGAAATTCTCTATTAAGTGTTGGTTTATGTTGACAAACAAGAGTCCTTTTTGCTGTACTTCAATAATTCTAAGATTCGTAACTACAATCTGTGACAAAAAATAGCTGTGAAATATATATGCAAAAATTACAATTTCGACACAAGCAAAACCATAAACCAAACCTTCAATCAAATATGAAGTAGTATCGTCTCCGACATTGCCAAAAAAAATTGTTTTGAGAATCAACACACTTACAAAAATTCCAAAAAGCAAAATGGCTTGTTCGGATAAGACAGTTATATCTTGTCGAAAACTAACTAAAATTTTCTCAGATTCACTAAGTTTTTTTGGAAAGTAATTAGCACACCATATTTGACTTTCGTTCTCTACTTCAAAGTACACGAATGACATATTATTTCATATTTTCAATAATTTTATTGGCTTTGTTTTTCCATATGGACGGAATCAAAACAAGCGGAATAATTCCAAAATACCCCGTACCAATGTCTGGACCATTCTCAAGATTAACAATTTCACTATAACCTTTGGTGACTCGAGTGTGATGTTCACTGTGATTCGTAAAACCTAATGCGAAGTATTCACTAATCCAGCTATTATTTTGCCATGAATGCTCTGCCAAGGTTCTATCACCATCGTCCCTATGTAATCCATAATGCTGAGAATACATTACAATATAGTGATAAGTAATGGAAACAAACGAAACAACAAGGAAACTAATTACGGCAACAATTCCGAAAAAATACGAAATTAAAATAACGAGAATAATTTGAAATAAACTCCATCTAACTACAAAATTATTGAGTGACCAGGGTGATTTTTCTTTTAATCGATTGGCTTCTATCTTGAACCCATGAACTAATTCTTGCCAAAATCCAATGAACAAATAATTATAAAAACTTTGATTAAGCTTTGCACTGGTTGGGTCAATATCTTGAGAAACATTCTTATGATGACCTTGAATATGTTCGACGTAATGAAAAGAATAAAGCGAAACAAAAAAACTCAAGATACCAAGATTCTTTGCCCATTTTGGTTTGGAGTGAATTAGCTCATGACCACCGATAGTTATTCCCACTCCCATCATTAATCCGTTAGATAATAAAGCCAAAAATAGATTTGAGGGTAATATTTTGCCAGTCAAAAACCCAACCAAAAAAGTACCTAGCCCAAGAATCTGTAACACCACAACAGCAGTCAAAACACCATAAATATAATTGGAATGTTGGTAAGACATTTTTTTAACTTTCCAAATCGAATCAAGCGGAATCAGAATCAGAATCAAAATAAAATTGAGCCCAACCCAATATCCACCAATAAGATTACCAGCAATGGTCAAAACTAAAGGTAACAAACCTAGCAAATAAAAATATATATTGTGAGTAATTAAGTTTTTTGTCATTATTTGTAATTTAACATAACAGATATTTTTAGGCAAGTTTTTGAACTTTGTTTGATTGACAAAATGCACAAAAATCAGTAATAGTACATGTATGTCACTTTCAGATGTAGATATAATGCAAGAATTAACAACAGGTGGGGTTTTGATTTCGGACTTTGATCCAAAGAGATTGCAGCCAGCAAGTTACGATGTGTTGCTCGGTAACGAGTTCATGGTTTTTGATACACATAAGATTCATTGCATTGATCCACGAGAACCTGTTAGTGAATATATGACTAAGGTTATCCTAAAAGATGACGAAGAATTTATACTTCATCCTAATCAATTTGCTCTTGGTGTGACCTTTGACAAAATTGGGGTTAACGAAAAATTCGCATGTCAAGTAATGGGAAAGAGTTCACTTGCTAGATTAGGTCTTATAATTCATACCACAGCAGGATTCATCGATCCAGGAAATAACCTTAACATCACCTTAGAATTCGTCAATGCTAACAGCATCCCAATCAAGCTTTATCCCAAAATGAAAATAGCTCAAGTTGCATTTTATGAGTTACGAACACCAGCCCAAAAACCATATGGACACAAAGATCTTAATTCAAAGTATTTGGGATCTACCACAGTTAAAGCAAGTGAAATGCACCGCAATTATTAACATCTAGGAATAAAATATGCTACAATATCACAATCTACTAAAACATATACTGGACAACGGGACCAAAAAATCTGACCGAACTGGGACAGGCACTATTAGCACGTTTGGTTACCAAATGAGGTTTGATCTCATAAAGGGTTTTCCACTCTTAACAACCAAAAAAGTAATTCTTAGATCAATAATTCATGAGTTAATTTGGTTCCTCAAGGGCGACACTAATATTCAGTACCTTAAAGATAATAAGGTTGGAATTTGGGATGAATGGGCAGATGAAACTGGTGAATTAGGTGAGGGCATCTATGGTTCGATGTGGAGGAACTGGCCTAATCCAGACGGAACTCATATAGATCAAATATCCAAAGTAATTGAACAAATCAAAAATAATCCTGACTCAAGGAGACATATTGTAGTAACATTCAATCCATCTTTTGCTGACAAAGTCAAACTTCCACCTTGTCATTCATTGTTTCAATTCTATGTTGCCAATAACAAACTGAGTTGTCAATTATATCAACGCTCTGGCGATGTGTTTCTAGGCATTCCTTTTAATATTGCAAGTTATTCTTTGTTAACTATGATGATTGCACAAGTTTGTGGTTTGGGGTTTGGAGAATTCGTCCACACTATTGGTGATGCGCATATTTATCTCAATCACTTAGATCAGGTCAACGAACAACTCACGCGTGATTTTAGAGAATTACCTACTATGAGAATTAATCCTGATATTACTAATATTTTTGACTTCAAATTCGAAGACTTTCAGCTCGAAAACTATAACCCACACCCAACGATCAAAGCTCCTATTTCTGTTTAGATAAAAAAACACTGAACGTTCAAAAATTTATTATTGACAAGCTAGCAATCGTCATCCTCAGCTTGACTGGGGATTTCAAAATAGCTAAATTATTCTGCAACTCTAAACCTGAAATAATGATTTTAAAATTTGTAACTCACCCTTCCCCTAACCAACTTTCTAATATTTCTACTGCGGCTTGATGGTTCAAAGCGTGTTTTTTGAGGTCTGAATTTTTGAGTAAGGCTTTTTTGGTTGAGTTTCTTTCGTTTACTATAATTATTTTTATAAAACTAAACTTCGATCTTAATTTAATCATAAAATTTTCAATACAAATTCCAACTTCTGTTTTTCGAAGACCAAAAGTCGTTGGCATTCCCACAATTATTGTCTGGGTTTTACGAACTTCAATTTCTTTGTTTAGAATTGTCCAAATGTCAAAGGTATTACAATCGTAATTACATGCAAGTACAATACCATTTGAGCTGGAACCAAACGCCAACCCGAATCTCTTGGAACCCCAATCGATAGCGATAATATCAAACATAAATTAATTCAATCTTCGAATTTGGGCATTATCCATATACAACACATCTGTATTATGTTTATTTACAGAAATATTCAAAAAAGCTGTTTGTAATATCTGCAAGGTAT
>JAYTWQ010000177.1:0-5772 GCA_043743355.1 bacterium
GTTTGTCAATTATATTACTGTCTTGCGGAATTCGTACAATGGTTAATATACGTCCTTGCCAAGGATGAGACACGGGTTCGATTCCCGTATTCCGCTCCAACAATTGACACAAACGAATCAATCTATATTTTACACAAAATTCAAATATGCCAAATACCAAATCTGCCAAAAAAGCAATGCGATCCTCAGCCAAAAAATATGAACAAAACTCAGCCCGAAAGTGGAAAATCAAAAACGCACTCAAAGATTTCCGAAAAGTCCTAGCAACTGATCCAGCAAGCTATATGCCATCGTTATCCAAAGTATTCTCAGCCTTCGACAAAGCCGTCAAGACCAACCTAGTCCACAGAAACAAAGCCGACCGAAAAAAATCTCGATTAGCCAAATTAGTCGACCGAGTGTTAACCAAGAAATAATTATTAATCTCCCATGTTGGGAGGTTTTTCTAATTATAGAATTTTTTACTAACCTTTTTTTAATATTTTGAGTAATTTGACTTTTTCAAAAAGTTGCAGCATAACTAAAGTGTAATAATATTTTATGCTTTATACAAAAATAATAATTCGAAACAAATATAAATTTGAAGAAGACTTGATAGGGTTATCACCAAAATGATAACAAGTCAGATAATCATGAAATTATGATCGAAGAAAGGCAAACTATTTCTCAAGAAATAAATAAGTTAAATTTTGACTCTGAATTGATTGCGAGTCAAATAGTTGAGGAGCTTAATTCACTAATTTTAATGGGCTTAGATCAAGAAAAAATCAATGGATTGTATGCGTTAATTAATGCTGCTAAGTCAACTGAATTTAAAAAAGGAATTGTACATGAAAAAGTTATTCCTTCAATTGAGCAAACATTAAACAGAAAAATTGGTTTTTTAAGAAACGATTTATAGTTTTCATTATAGAATTTAACATTAAATATTTTGACAAAAAAACCTTACTCCAACAAGATTAGTGAACTATGATTCCAATTACTATTCTGACAGGATTTCTCGGCTCAGGCAAAACTACACTAATTAACAAAATTATAAAAAAAAATCCAGATATTCGTTTTGGTCTCATTATCAATGAATTTGGAGAAGTTGGAGTTGATGGACAAATCATTGATGGCAACACAGAAGAGAAGTTAGAAATTAGTGATGGGTGTGTTTGCTGCGTCGTGCGAGCTGATTTGTGTCAAGCAGTCGAAAAAATGGCCTTGTCCGAAAAAGTAGATTATATATTACTAGAAACTAGTGGTCTAGCAGAGCCAGCTCCTGTCATTCAGACCTTTATGACCATTAATCCTGATGTTGTTCGCCTTGATTCGTTCATGACTCTATTAGACGCAGAGAACTACGATTCACTTGCAACTGAGTACAAAAATATCGACGAGCAAATTAAATTGGCGGATGTAGTGATACTCAACAAAATTGAAGGTTTATCGCCAGAAAGAATAGTTGGACTTCAATCAACAATTGCAAAACTGAATCCATATGCGACGATTATAGAAAACACTGAAAAAACCCCAGCAAATTTGTTCATTGAATCTGGAAATTGGTCAATGGATAGATTGTTAGAATTAGGTTTGAATGCACGAGTCGAGGATGACAAAAATTCAAAATACGAAGTTCATCATCATGACGACGATTACTGCGATAACCCAGATCACAATCATAACCACCATAGCCATAAAAGTGATCATACTCATGAACATCACACTCATGACGAAGTGGATGAAGTTGTTTATCGAACTGTCGATGTATTAGATCCCAACAAACTAGATGCGTGGCTATATAACTTGTTCCCAAAGAATGTAATTCGAGCAAAGGGTATATTAAGAATCAAAACCCCAGCTGGAACTCAAAATTTTCTTTTTCAAATGGTTGGAGCTAACAAGACTTTAGTTCCACTCGAAGAATTCACAAAAAATATCCCAGAGGTTTCTACGCTTGTTATGATTGGTAAGAACCTGGATAAATCCAAAATTATCGATAATCTGGTTGATGTAAATGTTGTGGAGTAGATTTTTATTATAAGTTTATTGTCACTTGACTATCTTCGTCGTCATCCTGAACTCGTTTCAGGATCTAAAATACTTCAAAACAAGTTAAATAAATATTTTTTTATGTTTAGTTATAAATTTTTAAGTTGGACTAATACTTCGAAATAATTCTTGACCATGCTAAACTTACTAGATCCTGAAACAAGTTCAGGATGACATTTAGGGTATTGTATTTCAAAAAACAAAACATACCTACAATTCATATTTTTTCTATTTTATTTCAAAGCTCTTTATGTCCAGAATCTTCAACCTAAACAAATTATTACCGCTCGTTGCAATCGGAACTGTGGCTGATTGTCAAAGTATCCTGGACCAAACTAATAGATTGCTGGTCAAATCTGGGCTGCAAATTCTGCAAACCAAAAAATATGGAATAGTCGGACTAAATGAATTAATGGATCAAACTGGCTTGAATAAAAAAATGGAAGCAGGGTATAAACTTAATTCCCAAGATCTTGGTTTTACGCTTTCTCCAATTTTGAATTCGTCTGGTCGAATTAGTCATGCTAGATTATCAATTTCGACTTTAATCGCAGTAAAGGGTCAATCTTTGGTTCATGAAAATCAAGAGTTTAGGGATTTGACTGCACAGGATCTTGCTGGTCGGTTAATTCTGACTAATCAAGAAAGAAAACAAGTTGTCAAAGATATTCTTCACGAAGTAGAATCTGAAGCAAAATCACAATACGAATCGGGTCAAAAAGTACTGTGGCTTGAAGGTGAATGGAGTAAGGGAATTGTAGGCCTTTTGGCGAGTCGATTGGTTAATGAATATAATTTGCCAGTTGTGGTTGTTAGTACAATTGAGGGTGAAGAAAGTTGATTTAATAATCTGTCATCTTGAGAAAAGTGAAAGATTGTCTAGCTTTTACGGTTAGTTTTTTTAGATTATTAATAACAAAACCTATATTGGCTTGAATAAAAACAACTTCAAGAGATCTTAATAAATGGTTTGATGAGGGGATTCTTCGATTTACTCAGAATGACAGTCTAAGGTTGTGTTGGGTTGAGCATTCTACAAAGTTTTAACTAATTTGCTGAGAAACTTTCTACTGCTGAGTTATTTTTGAATTTGTCCCAGATTACGAATCCACCTCTAGGTTCTGAATAATAGCCTATTTTGTAAGAGATTCCGTTTTGGTCCGTTGAATAAATGTAGCAATTCAAGAAGCTAGATCCAATCTGGAAGTTACAACTTTTTTGTCCAAATTTGTACACTAGAATGTTGTCATTTTCTACTTTTTGAACGCTTGGACAATTTCTGTATGGTAATTTACGTTCTAATTTTTTGACAGAATAGGTTCCGAAAGGATCAGTTGGAAAATCTTTTGGATTAATATAAACATTAGTGTCATCTTTGGGGTTTTGTCCAGTCAAGTTTTGGGCAAGAGTATATTCAAAATCTACTTCATTAAGTTGTCCAGAGCATTTGCTTACTGGATATTTGCGTGTATTTTCGATTGGAGCAGAATTCAGATAAAACAAATCTAACGCTTTCATAACTTCAGTAATATCTTGTCTTTTTCGGTCATCTTTGTTCAGAGTATTTTGTTCACCAAAGCCTTTTACAAAACCTAATACTAATGGAATCAAGGTTATAATAATTAGGAATTTTTCGAACAGATTCAAACCATTAGTTGGTTTATTGTTATTGTATTGAGTATAATCGTAATAGCTGTCGGCCATTTTTTAATTCAATGTCATAGCTCAGTATTTGTCAAAATTATTGACCAAAAAAGCTATCTTATATACTTTAGTAGTATGAATTCGAATTTATTTAGGTCTGTTATCAAGATTGCTGGTGAGTCAGGATCGCTTTCTACAGCTGGGAATATTGTTATCAATGCACTTAGCCAACAAGATTTGTATATTTATTCTGAGCGAGAATTTCCGTCCCTCATTAAGGGAGGTAGAGCTAATGTCCAGATTAATTATTCTAATAGGCCAATTCACTCCATGTCACACATTATTCCTGTCGGAGTTGCGCTCGATCGGGAAGGGGTTTTGGATTGTCTTGATACTTTGACTAACGGAGGAATTTTGATTCATGGTTTTGATCGTTGGAACAAGGTTATCAAAGATCTTGTTGACCGTGCTGAGTCCAAAAACCTTCAGGTTCTAGAAATTCCAGCTAGAGAAATTGCAACTGAGAATGGTGGTGGTATAATCATGGTCAATACTGTGTTGATGGGCGTTTTGTTCCAGGTTTTGGGATTGAGTTTTGAGTTATTGGAAAATTCCTTAAGGAAAGAGTTGAGCAAAAAACCTGCGTTGTTAGAAACGAATATTCGATGTGCTAGAGCTGGTTTTGAGTACAAAGTAGAAAAAGAGTTAAACAAAACTATTATTCCTAATTTGGTTAAGGGTCCTTTGGTAAGAAAAAAAGAATTGAGTGAAAGCCCTTCTGAGTTTACTTATGGGGGGATTCTGAAACAAGTTCAGGATGACAATGATTTAGGGTTTCGAAAAAAGCAACTCTTCATGGATGGTAATTCTGCAATTGCACTAGGCTCAATTACGGCTGGCTGTAGAGCTTATTATGCATATCCAATGTCTCCTGCAACGACTGTTTTGGTTCAATTAGCCAAATGGGCTGACAAATCTGGAATGTTAATCAAACAAGCTGAAGATGAGATTACGGCTGTTCAGATGGCACTTGGTTCGATGCATGCTGGAACAAGAGCGTTCACTACTACTTCTGGTGGCGGGTTTGATCTTATGACTGAGACAGTTTCATTATCAGGAATAATTGAGACGCCTCTAGTGGTTGCAATATCACAGCGACCTGGTCCTGGAACAGGACTTCCGACGTGGACTGCTCAAGGTGATTTGAGTTTGGCGATCCATTCTGGACACGGAGAATATGCCAAATGCGTTATTGCATGTTCGGATCCAGTTTCGTGTTATGAGAACATTCAGTTAGCTTTTAATATTGCCGAAAAGTACCAAATTCCTGTAATTTTGTTAACCGAAGCAAACATTGCAATGAGTAGTGTGACGGTCGATGAAAATGCTTTGGTTCCAATCAAAATTGAGAGAAGTTTAATTAATACTAATTTTCTTAATCAAGCGGCTGACGCACCCAAAAAGTTTAATGATAGTAACTCAGAGCTTTCCAATGAGGGGATCCTGAAACAAGTTCAGGATGACAGTAGTTCTAAGATTTATTTTGATAATTCAAATCGTTATGATATTACAGATTCTGGGATTTCGCCGCGGTGGATTCCTGGTAGTTCTTCCAAAACTTATTATGCTAATGGAGATGAACATTGGGTTGATGGAACGATTACTGAAGACAAAGAAATGGCAGGAACAATGTATATGAAGAGAATCAAAAAGTTGACAACACTTCTTGAAGATTTGCCACAACCAGAAATTTTTGGCGTTTCGGACACTGCAGATGTTTCTTTTGTTGGTTTTGGCAGTACTAAAAACACTATTCTTGATGCGATGGATATTTTGTCACAAACTAATCCAGGATTCAAGATTAATTATCTTCATTACAACTTTGTTTATCCTCTTAGAACAGAGAAGTTATTAGAATTTATAACAAACAACACAAATATAATATTGATTGAAGGTAATGCAACTGGTCAATTGGGGGAATTGATTACCGCTAAGACTGGATATAAATTTGAGAACAAAATGTTAAAGTTCAATGGTCGTCCGTTTTATCTAGAAGAAGTGCTAGAAAGGTGTTTGGCGGTCAAATAGCAAGAT
>JAYTWQ010000178.1:0-2732 GCA_043743355.1 bacterium
ACAATTATTGAGTCAAAAAGTAATTTTGTCAATCTACAACAACATCTCAGCCTCCTCAAAAACAAAAACATTATAGGCTATAAAACTCAGGTTCCTGCCTGCCACTATCCTAGAATCTAGCTGTCTGATCGTTCCACTGGCTACATTTCTAGGATTAGCAAACACACCCTCAACCCCGAATTTTCCCATCTTTCCAATTTTTTGGTTGTCCAAAATCTGTTGGTTCAAATCTGCAAAGTCACTCTTAGTCATAAACACCTCACCCCTAACCTCCATTTTCCGTTTGTCTAAGATGTTTTTTGGTATAGATCGAATTTGCCTAATGTTTTGAGTTACAACCTCACCCTCAAATCCATCACCACGAGTCACGGCCCTCAGCAATTCACCATTCTCATATATCAAACTCAACGCCAAACCATCAATTTTTGGTTCGCAAATATAATCGTTTTGTATTTCAAACTTTATTCCATTTTTGTCCGCGTAATCTTGCCATCTTTTTTCCCAGTCAAACAATTCCTCAAAACTAAAAATATCGTTGAGTGACAGCATTCTTCTTTCATGTTTGCATTTTTGAAAGCCTTCCGCAACACCGCCAGCAATTACATAATTAGGAGAATTTGGATCAATAATATCTGGGTTTTGAATCTCAAAAAGTGTGATCTTGTGCTTCAAATCATCGAGCGCCGCCTCTGAAATTTCCTCTGTATTAAATAGATGAACTTCATTTCGCATTCTATTAACTTCGATAATTAGTGTTTGATATTCTTGTTGTGTGAGCATATTTTTATTGATTTAATTATTGTGAATTTACCTTTGGAAGAAAGCTAATTTGTGAACATTTTATCAAACTACTGTCATTCTGAGCAGAGCGAAGAATCCCCCAGCTGAATATAAAAAAATCCAATTAATAACATAAAGAATGGCTTTGTGCTAAATAACCAAATATTAACTTATCAAACTTTCTTCTTTTAATTTAGACATTGTTCATTTTTAACTTCAGATCCTTCGTTTTACGAAAATTACAAATTATGGCTTTTAACAAAAAGAAGCTTAAATACTTAAATGAAAAGTAAAAGTTAGATTCAAAAAACCTTCTATTGATTCAACAATTTTTGTGCTTTCTTGGCAAATTCCAAAGGTTCGCCGTCGGTCGTTACAATCTTGATATTAACATCTTTATTCCTCAAAGATATACTTTTGTTGTCCTCAAATATATACAATCGATCTAGATTCCGAATTTTGCCCGGAAAGCAAACTTTGCCCTGAGAAATAATTTCTGGTTCGTGGTCAAAAACATTTTCGAATATTTCATTAATTGTCTTTTTTATCCAAATGTAATGAGTGCAACTGAGGACTAAAATTTCTGTTTCTTTGACTCGGTCGTAGTTTTGGAGGAACAAATCTTTCAATACTATTTTTGCTTTTTGATAATCTAGATCTTCGACAGACCGTGCGAGCATAACTGTTGGTAATCCTGCAACATTACTAAATCCAGACTTTGTTAATTCATCGATGTAAATATTAGAATTGATTGTTGAAGGTGTAGCCAGAATAGTTATCCTTTTGTTTTTTGGTAAGGTTTTGAGAAAATTTAGAGTTGGGTTAATTACATCCAAGACTTCAATATTAGAATAATTTTCCTTTTTCCAATTTGTATAATTAATATCGATCAAAGTGTTTGCAGAAGCTGTATTACAAGCCAAATAAATTTTGTGGCATTCTTGTGAAGCTAAATATTCGATCGCAAATTGAGTTGTGTCCATTATAGATTCATGGGATTTGGAGCCGATCATACCACCACCATTAATGGCAAAAAACAAAATTTCATTATCAATATTATTCTCCAAAAAAGCTTTTAGAATTGCCAGTCCACCAACCCCAGAATCAAAAAAACCAGTCATTATACATTATGTTAATTTTTAAAATTTATTATATAATTAACTGCTTGTCAAAAAATTTCTTGTCATTGTGCCTGACTGAAGATCTGTTCAAATGTTCATTCTCAAAATATATTCAACTAAAGCAAAAAAATATTTAAGATTTGTAGATATAATTTTGACAAAATCTTTACACTAGCTCAACTTTGAAATATGTCTAATACAATTGGAGTTTTCTTTGGTTCTCGTTCTCCAGAACACGATATCAGTATTCTAACCGCCCAAGTCGTTATTGCAGGACTGCGAAAAAGTGGTCATAATGTTGTGCCAATTTATATTAGTAAAAAAGGCAATTGGTATTGTTCACCTGAACTGAGTTCTATCAAATTCTTTGCAAATCAAGAAAAACTAGACCAAAAATTAAAAGATTTGCCTAATTTGACACTTGATTTAAAATTAACTCAAAAGATTGTTTTGAAAGAAACCAAAATATTCGGAAAAGAATATACAATCGATCTTGCGTTTCCTTGCTTCCATGGCAAATATGGAGAAGATGGAACTATTCAAGGTCTTTTTGAGTTACTCAATGTCCCATATGTTGGCTGTGATGTGGCAAGCTCTGCTATGGCAATGAACAAAATACTAACCAAACGAATATGTACCTCAAAGAATCTACCTACTCCAAAGTTTGTAAGCTTCACCAAATCCGAATATCTAAAAGACAAAGCAAAATGCTTTGAAAAAGCTGTGACAGATCTCAAATTACCAGTCTTTGTAAAACCTCCGTCCCTCGGATCATCAATTGGAATCAACAAAGTCAGTGACTGGACTGAACTCGAGAATCAAATCGATGTA
>JAYTWQ010000179.1:0-2136 GCA_043743355.1 bacterium
CTCCCAAAATTTATCTTCTTTTACCATCCAAGGACCATTCAGTTTATTTCCACTTTTAGTACTGACTTCAAAAATATTTTTACCTCTTGTTTTATCCAACAAAATACCCCTTCTAAATTTGCCTTTTTGGTCTTCATATCTGTATTCTTTGATCGCTTTGTCTGTTAATGAAATTTTACTTAGTTTCTTGATGTCTTTATTTTTGGCATAGCATAAAATGTATTCTTTAACCCTTGCAAACTCTCCAATATTGGCTTGATTATCAGACCTTCGCCATGCAATTTCTGTCAAAAACCCTTCCTCGCCGAATACTTCATCCATTACTTTGCGCAGATTGTGCACTTCGTTGTCGTCTATACTAACGAATATCACGCCGTCCTGCGTCAAAAGCTGTCTAGCTAGGAGTAGTCTGGAATAGATCATCGAGAGCCAGTCGCTGTGGTAGCGTCCGCTGGATTCTGTGTTGGTCGTGATCTTGATGCCGTGCTCGTCGGTTTGTCCTGATTCTTGCCAATACGCCTGTCTATCCTGAGTAAAGTTGTCACTGTATACAAAGTCCTTGCCTGTGTTGTAGGGTGGGTCAATGTAGATGCATTTGATGGATTCGTAATAGGCGGATTGGAGTTGTTTGAGGACTTCTAGGTTTTCGCCTTCGATGATGATGTGGTTTTTGGGAAACCCCTGTCCTTCGGACATCCCCTTAATAAGGGGAAATAAGTCGCCATTGGAATCTTGGTCTGGTGCAGCGAACACCCCGTCAACTTCGTTGCCACCCCTCTTGAGGGGAATTTTTGAGTTACTGAAAGATCGTTTTGGGTCGTGGACTAATGTTGCTAGGCTTGGGCTAAAGGCGTGTTGTTTGGCTCTGGTTTTGCCGTTCCAGCGGAATGAATACTGGTCGTGGCTGGACAGCATCTGCGGGTCGTTGAGTACCGCTAATTTGGAGAGTTCGGATTTGTCGAGCTTGCCTTCAGCTGTGAACAGATCAGGAAAGAGGTGCTTGAGAGTGTCGAGGCGGTTTTGGTTGAGGTCGGGGGTTGTGTATTGTGGTTGTGTAGGCATATTGTGGATGGGTTATTTTAGGGTTTTGAGAGGTTTTTTGTTCGTTAGTTTTTTGATTTCTTTTTTGACTTCCTTGATATGTTTTTCGGGTTGTAATTCTTCTGGCAAAGTTCCGCCGATGTCTTTGATTGTTTGACGAATTTTACCACCAACCATGTTGTGTATTTTTTCTGATTTGGTTTGGGTGCTGACATTATCAGATCGTAGTTTTTCTTCTGTCTGCGTAATTCTAAACAAATTTGCTGCAAGTTCTGTCGCTCCAGATCTATCTAGTATTCCATCTTTTCCCAAGTTTTTCTTTTTAATAATTTGTTTGTTTCTCATTCCATAAAGTCCAAGATAGCCTTGGTCGTTAAATTCTCCAAAGTTGTGGACTCCAGCTTCTTTTGCAGTTTCAAAAAGTTTTTTGTTGTGTTTTGTGACTTGCCCTCTAATCTCTACCCGTTTTTGATCTTTGGAAAGTTGTTCGTTAATTTCTTGTTTAATTGTCTGTATTGCAAAGTAAGATCTTGCATTAATACATTCTTTTGTGCTTCCAAGCATGGCGATTTTGTAAGTTCCAAATTTTGTTAAGATATAATCTGAAACCAATCTTTCTGCTCCAGAGCCGAGATTAACCTTTTTAGGTTCGTACCTAATATGGTAGTCTTTACCCTCAAAATCAAGGTTTTTGGTTCTTTCAATTAGATTGTTAAAATCCTGCCAAAATTTGTATCCTAACATGATTTGCAATTCTCTTGCGTACCAAAATTCGCTTAAATTTTTATTAGAGTGTCTAAAATCATCAAAACCTGACCCCTTTTCAAAGTTCAACTTTTCGCTATAAAAATAATCTTGGGCAAAAGCAATTTGAGGTTTGCGGCTGTCGCCATTCATTGCAATAAGGTAGCATGCATATCTTGTAAGTTCATAATCATCTATTTCTCTTTCAGCTTTAGAACCTAAAATAACCTTTTTCGGTACAAACCGAATATGGTCGGGCTTGCTATCAAAATCAACATTCTTAGTTCTTTCAATTAATTTATAAAAGTCTTCCCACCGTTTGTATCCTAACATGATTTGCAATTCTCTTGC
>JAYTWQ010000180.1:0-11915 GCA_043743355.1 bacterium
CATATTATGAATTTACAAGATAATACTGTTAGATTTTTAGACATTTGTAAAATTCCCAACAAAGTAAAAATCAAACCCTACAAATCATAATTCAAATCCGCCACTATATTTTTGGAATACAAAGATTTAGAAGAGAATTACCTGTCTAGAATAATGGAATCTTGACAGTTTTTGCATCGGTCTACATTGAACAAAATTACAGCTCTAGCTATTAATTTTTCACGATTATTTTATGGCTGATTTGAATAGTTTGAATAGTTGTAGCTGAATGAAATTTATTAATTAAACATGGGCTCAAACCTTTTTGATAATAAGTCGAATAATTCTATTGAAATATTTTGTATCAAAACTATAGTTTCAATTTTAAAAAGTCCAAAAAATCACTACCAAGGTCATCGCGCTCAAGTCCAAAATCAACTGTCGCCTTCAAAAACCCTAGAATTGAACCGCAATCATAACCTTCTTTTTCTGGAGTAACTGCCATAATACTTTTACCATCTTCTAGCATAGAAATATATGCATCTGCAACTCTAATTTCGGCATCTTGTGTTGAGCTTTGAGCTCTTTCCAAATAATTCCAGATGTCAGGATTCAATATTGCATATCCTATACTTATTAAGTTCGACGGAGCCTCGTTAACCTTTGGTTTTTCAACAAACTTTTGAATGCTAACAACATTGTCTAGTTCAGTCTTTTCAAAGGCAATTACTCCATAATCCGAAACTTTGTTCTCAGGCACAAAGTCAGTTGCAATTACGGTTGCGTTAGTTGATCGATGCAAATCAAGCATTTTTTTGATTGTAAAATTAGACTTTGGCATTATATAGTCAGGAAAAATCATCAAGACTGACTCATTATTATCAACAAAAGGTTTTGCACAGAGAAGAGCATGACCATCTCCTTTTTGGACTGGTTGACGAACATACGCAAAGTTTGCAAGGTCAGCAATTCCAACTATCTCTTTCAAAACTTTCCCTTTTCCTTTTTGTTCTAGAATGTCTTCGAGCTCATAACTTTTATCAAAGTGATTTTCAATACTATTCTTACCCCTTCCAGTCACAAATATAATTTCTTCAATTCCAGCCTCTACCGCTTCTTCAACCAAATATTGAATAATTGGTTTGTTGACGATTGGCAACATTTCTTTTGGTTGAGCTTTGGTTGCTGGCAAAAACCTAGTTCCAAAACCTGCTACGACGAAAATTGCTTTTTTAACAGACATAAATGAAATATTTTTTTGATTAATTGATTTTTAACTATATTTACTATTGATAAGCTTGTCAAAATATAAAACTTAAAACAAGTTAGAATCCCTACACTTATATTTTCTGAACGAAACTTAATCGTCATCTTGAGCGTAGCGAAAGATCTGCAATGAATATAGAGGAGAAACAAACTTTTTTAGTATTTAAGCTATAAGATCATTCTCCGAGTTCAAGATAACGAAGTGTATTTTAATCCAAAAATTAGGTTTCATAGGTTTGATTTTAAATTATAATAAAACATACATTTGCCCAATTCAGGAAAATCATTTTTAATACCAAATATGATTTCTAATGCTTCATTCTGGATTCTAACCAAATATCACCAACTCGAAAACAAATTGTCAGAATCTAATTCTCGATATGAATTAACACACTCTGTAGAGGCAATATACAAATTCCTATGGGATAATTATGCCGATTGGTATGTTGAATACCTCAAAACTGACACGGACCAAATTCCGTTTGCCAAAACATTATTCAAACAATTCATAATAACTGCAAGTCCATATTGCCCATTCGAAACTGAAGCCTTGTGGCAAAATTTCTTTGGTGAAACAACTCTGCTTGCTACCGAAGTCAAAGATTTTGAGTGGACTACGAAGGCTTTTGCAATTCATTTTGATGTAAAAAGTTCCCCCTATCTAGGGGGTGGCAACGAAGTTGACGGGGGTAGCCTTGAGCTCGAAAAAAATCCAAAATATGTCGAGTTCCAAACAGTAGTCGAATTCATCCAGAACCTTCGATCAACCCGTGGATTGTTTGCTATCGATCCAGCTAATCTTGTACAGATTTTTACAAAAGATCAAGCATTATTGAGATACAATGAATTTATCAAAATGATAGCCAAAACAGAGATTATTGACTCTAACAAAACCGATCTTTATTCAGTTCAAAACGGAACTATTAATTACTCAATCGACATCCTGGGCTACATCAAAGACAAACAGACAGAAATCGTCAGAACCAACAAAATCATTGAAGATCTCAAAAAACAAATCTCAGTTCAAGAAGGAAAGCTAAATAATCCAAAATTCGTAGAAAATGCCGAGCCAGAAGTGATTTTGGAAACCAAAGAAGCGATTGAGAAGCGAACCTCAGAATTAAATGAGCAAAAAGCTAAGTTGGAGTTTTTAAGTAGATAATTATTATTTTTGTGTAGATAATTTTTGTAATAATTTAGCCCAGTTTTCTTTGAACATTACTGCATGATTGCTAAAATGGTAAGTAAATTGAAGATGTTTTGATATCTTTTGGATTTCTTCAGTCGTAAGAGAATCAACAGGTTTGTCAATTTTCAGATCTTCCATTCCAACTTCTAACATTCCCGTGCCTTTTAAGTATTCAGTTGAGGGATTGATTTCAAAAGAAGAAAATAGTGTAACCGCTTTATTTCCATTTAGACTAAACTCACCAATTGATCCACTTCTTCCTTTTAATCCTTTTTCATCATTCGATTCATGATAGCTGAAAGGTAGTCTGTCTCCCCTTGGGTCAAGCGTTACAAGACCGTTTAATTCAGTGTACACAAGTGGAATACCTTCTGCTTTTAAAGGAGTAGAGATTCTAGCATTAAGCTCAGTCGGTTCAGGGTTTTCAGAATAGTTTTTTTTAGAGTAATTATCAAAATTAGGATTTGGTCTCTTGCCTTCTAACTTAGTGCTTAATTTATACTCTTCTTGTGTAGTTTTTCTTGCAAGTTGATTGTAATTAACATTATGAGACACTACCCTATCTTCTCTGTAGTTTTCGACATTAAATATTTTTTCAGTCAATATTGATTTATTTTCTAAACTGGCGAGTATTTTTGCCAATGTAACCGCTGAATCTACTTTATAAATAATTCCAAAGTCTGAACCAGAGTGTAACTCGGCTCTTTGAGCATCTGAAGTTATTGCCAATTCTTTATAGCCGTTGTTAATTTTAGTTGGCACAAAACCTTGAATTCCTGAGGTTGAAACACCTACTATTCTTATTGAGTTTTTGGATAATGCGTGATCATTTGTTAATATTGCAGTAGGTGTAAGTGAACTCTCAGAATTTTCGACTGCCAAAATAGAACCCGAAGCTTCGCTGATATCAATTGGATTCTTTCTGCCAGGGGTATCAAACTTAGAATTTAGTTTTTTTGCAATTCTAAGATCATAAGTCCTATTATATCGGTTTACATCATTATCATTTATGTGTGTTGGATTAGGAATTGTTCTATCAAAATAAATTGTAAAAGTACCTCTTTTAATAATTGATTCTGGAGAATCTGAAGGTGAGTTTGAAATTTCTTGAAGAGCCTTAACGGTTTCCATTTGCTCAGGTCTTAATTTGCCTTCAATTGAATTTTTTTTGAACTTTTCTACAGATTCATTTACACAAAGATCAACCCTTGCTAAGTATTCTTTTTCTGTTTTATCAACTAATACTGATTCGGGAGTACAGTATTTTGCAAGTTGAGCATCTTTTCTAATTTCGTTTATTTTTGGTGCAAAGGTTGCGATTGTAGCGATTGCTGCTCCAACACCTAATAATCTTTTGAAATTAATTTTAGGACTTTCTGATGTTTGAATTTGTTTTTCAGGCATATTTATATATTTTTTATTGTTTTGTAACTACAGAATTTTACCATACTTTTTTTCAAAAGTCAAATCATTGACAATTCCACCAAAAAAACCTTTATTTGCTATATATGCCAAAACTAAATCACGCCGCAAATCAAACTAGATGGTCGCAGTACTGGGAAGATAATCAATTAGATCGAACACCCGAAATCAAAGCAGGTGATAACAAAAAGTACATTCTCGACATGTTCCCCTACCCATCAGGTGCTGGATTGCATGTTGGTCACCCACGTGGATATTTGGCGACTGACGCCTTGGCAAGATATTATAGGCATAAAGGATTCAAGGTGCTTCATCCAATGGGCTGGGATGCCTTTGGATTGCCCGCAGAGCAGAACGCAATCAAAACTGGAATACACCCGTCAATTAATACCCAAAGCAACATTGCAAATTTTAAGCGTCAACTTAAGTCGCTGGGTTTGAGTTATGATTGGGAAAGGGAAATAGACACGACGGACCCGAATTATTATCGCTGGACGCAGTGGATATTCCTACAATTATTCCACAAAGGTCTAGCCTACGAATCCGAAACGCCAGTGAACTGGTGCCCGCAACTTGGTACAATTCTATCGAACGAAGAGATTGTCAACGGAGTGTCAGAACGCGGCGGTCATCCAGTATTCCGAATCCCAATCAAACAATGGTTACTCAAAATTACAGCCTACGCTGACAGACTATTAAAAGATCTAGACACATTGACCGAGTGGCCTAACAAAATACGGTTAATGCAAGAGAATTGGATTGGAAAAAGCGAAGGTTACGAAGTCAATTTTGAAATTGCTAACGATGTGACTAACAACAATTACCTACTCCTACACGGCTGGGAAGGTAGCTCACAAAGCAATTTTTTCCCTTGGTTAAAGTCAGAATTGGAATCTCGAGGCGCAAAGGTTACAGTTTTAGATTTGCCTAATACTGAACATCCAAAAGAGTTCGAACAAGTCGATTTTGTGTCTGAGAGTTATGTTTTTGATGAAAACACTATTATTATAGGACACAGCCTTGGAGCTGTAATCGGACTCAAATTAATTCAAAAACTAAAAGGTCGAATTAAAGAATTTGTTTCTATTGCTGGATTTGCAGATACAGAATGGAAGGTTGAACTACCGTTCGTACAAGAATTTAATTTTAATTTTGACTTTACAAGTATTAACAAAAACTGTTCCAAATTCACAGTAATCAACGCTCTCGATGACCAATTCGTGAACGAAAAACAAGCCGAATTCTTAGCCAAAAAGCTCAATACAAAAGTAATCAATCTAAAGTCTGCCGAAAATCATTTCTCGGGCAAAGAAGAATCAGATATTCTCACTACACTTTTTCCAACAATCACTGTTTATACTACTCGAGTTGATACCATTGGCGGTGCAACTTTCTTGGTTCTAGCCCCAGAACACGCGTTGGTTGCTAATTTAACATTACCAAAGAATTTCTTGGATGTCCAAAAATATGTTGAGAACGCCAAAACCAAATCCGAAATGGAACGAACAGAATTAACTAAAGACAAAACTGGAGTGTTTACTGGTTCTTATGCTCTTAATCCAATGACGAATCAACCCATTGCCATATACATTGCAGATTATGTGATGACCAGTTACGGGACTGGAGCTATAATGGCAGTGCCAGCACACGATGAAAGAGACTGGGACTTTGCCAAAAAATATGAACTTCAGATCACGCCAACAATTTTGCCAGAAGATATGGTGCTCAAAAATAAGGTTTTGAACAAAGAAGTTTGTTTTACTGGAAATGGATTAAGTGTCGAATTGGTCGTAAACGGAATTGATCTTGGGAGACTCAACAAAACCGAATCTATCAAAGCAATTGGCAGTCTTTTGACAAATGCAAATATAGCTCAACCCAAAACCAATTTTAAGCTTCGTGATTGGGTCTTTTCTCGTCAAAGATATTGGGGCGAACCAATGCCAATTGTATTTGAGGTGGATGAAAAAGGGAATAGAATTAGTGGACCAAAAGCTCTGGACGACACCGAATTGCCTTTACTATTGCCAGAAGTTACAAACTTTAACCTTGTCAAACCAGATCCAAATTCCATCTCTCCAGAACCGTCCCTTGCCAAATTCCGAGATTGGGTCGAAGTAACTGGATATTACCTACCAAACGGAAATGTTAAAATCATCAAAGAAGGGCAACATATAATTGAAGGTTTGATAACCAAAAAATTCCACAGAGAAACTAACACGATGCCGCAATGGGCAGGCTCTTCTTGGTATTATCTAAGATTCATGGATCCGAACAATACCAAAAGTTTTTGTGAAAACGAAAAAATGTGGGGTCCTGTTGATATATATGTTGGAGGAGCTGAACATGCTGTACTTCATCTTCTTTACTCAAGATTTTGGCACAAAGTTCTCTACGATCTAGGTCTTGTATCAACTATCGAACCTTTTAAGAAACTAATTAATCAGGGTCTTATAATAGCACAAGACGGTCAAAAAATGTCAAAATCACTTGGCAATGTAGTTAATCCAGATGATATTATAGAAGAGTATGGCTGCGACACACTCAGACTTTACGAATATTTTATGGGTCCTTTTGAGCAGTCAATTAGCTGGAATACCAGTTCTATTGGCGGTGTCAAGCGATTCTTAGATCGATTCTACAATTTGACCGAAAAAGTTGTTTCAAATGACAATTCTGTGGCTGACTTTGTTGTTAATTCATTGATCAAATCTGTTTCAGAGGGAATCGAAGAATACAAATTCAATACCATTATTAGTGATTTTATGAAGTTTGTGAACTCAATTGAAAAACTAGACACTATTGGAATAGATCAACTAAAACAAATTGTAATCTTACTTTCTCCATTTGCACCATTCACAGCAGAACAAATGTGGAGTGAAGTAGAAGTCAAATCATTGGAGCTTGAAAAAACTGTTAATCATGCCAATAACGATGTTAGTGTACCTTATGGTGACGGTTCTTATTCGACCGACATGTTAGCTCATAACCAAACAACTGATTCTGTAAAAAATGAAAATCTAAATGAAGAAAAAGAACTTCAAAACAACGATTCTCTCAAAGCGTGGTCGACCAAAGATGGAGGCAATGTTCTTCCAGCCAAAAATCCAATTTTTAAGCAAATAGAAAAAGATAACAAGCCTCATAATCCCCTCTTCTCAGCAATCCGCAACATCTTCGGTCTAAACGAAAGCAATAAGAATAATGTCATTCTAAGCGAAGTAAAAGATCCCGAAGCTAACTCAGACAAAACAACAAACACAAATGAATCCAGTTCCCCCTTGTCAAAGGGGTCAAATCAGAATGATTTGGGGGATTTTGGAGCTCGTTACCAATCTGTCCACCTCCAGCCTTGGCCAACATTCGACGCATCCAAAATTACTCTGGACAAAGTTCTAATCGGCGTGCAAATCAACGGCAAAGTCCGAGCTGAAATCGAACTATCTCCAACGGCTACAGAAGAAGAAGCCAAAATCAAAGTGCTAAAGCTAGAGCAAATCCAAAAATACACCGAAAGTAAAGAAATCAAGAAGTTCGTGTATATTGCTGGGAGAATAGTGAATATAGTTGTTGGGTAGTCATTTTAATAAAAGTGTTTAAGAATATGTTGGAAAAGCAATGTTCATCATCCTCAGCTTGACTGGGGATCTAAAAATCGATCAAATTGAATAAGTTGAAACCCAGTGTTGAGTGCATAAAACATAAGTAAAAGTAAATCATTAAAGAAGTCAAAAACCCAAACTTTCAGGGCATTAATATACTACAACATCATAAAATCCAAATTCTGAATTTCTTTGGTAATTCTAGCTTTTACAATTTCCCATGATAATGGCTTGAACATAATAGGGTCAAGATCTCTATCAGCATCTTCAAAATATCCTAGACCTAGAATATAATGCATCACATCTGAAATTGCATATTTTTCTTTGAAAAAAGAAACTATTTCGTAAATTGAAAACTTTTGTAATAAAAAATAAAAATCAAAGAAATCTTTTTTGGAACCTCGTGATCCAATCGCAGAAAGCTTCATTGCCGCAATATCTTCAAAACTCGCCATTTTAATCCCATCTTCCAGAATAATCTGCTTTATCAAAGGATAACTATAATTTACAATGTCAACTTTTATGTCATTTAGAAGACACGAATTAATTGCTTTTTTGGAATCTAAGTGAATAATCTGTAACTGACCAATCGATTCTAATATTTGCCTAAGTTCATCCGAATCGATATCGAACTTTCCAAACAAATCAAGGTCTATAGACTCTCGATGACCTAACTGTAAGGCAAGTGAAGTACCTCCAACCAAAACTAATTCAGAAAGCTTTGGATGCAACATTATTTTTTTTAATAATGCCAAAGTGTTTGGTTCGACCGTTCTGGTATACATAATTGATTTTTATTTATTTTAAGAAAAGTACCAAAAAAACTTCTTGTAGAATTACTAATCTGCCTAGATTTGATAACAACTTCTTTGATTTGAGAACGAGTGTAATAGCTCAAAACTTTAGCAAAATCTTGAGATTTGCCACGCATCAAGACTCGTTCAATAACAAAAAAATAATGAAAATCAAATTGTTCTGCACTTGGATATTCCACATCCCAAAAAAGCCTTTTGTCTAGGTCAAGTGTTTTGATTTTGGTGGATTTTGACATGTGTTAATTATGACAAAGTTAGGAGGTGTTGGCAAGGAATTTTGAAATTAGTTTACTAACCTCATTTGACTTCTTATTTTGTCTTCGTTAATACCAGTATTTTTTATTACATCCATTCGATTTCTTGCAATTGAAAGTCGTGGGTTGGGTTGAGAGTAACGATATTCATCTTTTTTTGTGACAATTATTTTCATTAATTCAGCAATATTTAGTTTAGAACCATATACTTTATCTTTATATTCTTCAGGAATTGAACCAAAAGCCTCAGATATTTCTTTTATTTTAATGCCAGAATCTTGCTCGTAAGAGTTATAAATTTCTTTTGCTTTTGAAAATTTATCTTGATTACTTTCAATTTGTTCTGATAGTGTAGACAGTTCAATTTCAATTTCTTTTTTTCTTTTAAAACCTAATATTCCTAATTTCTTTTTTTCAATACCAAGTAATTCGATTTTATCCCTGGCAATAGATGCAGAAGAGCTTGATTCATTGTTTAGTTTATTCAATTCCTGAACTTTTTTACTTACACCCCTATCTACAAAAGATGAGCCATAATTTTCTCCAGGACTAAATACAATATCTTTTTCACCTTGATATTTTTGCAAAACTCTTAGCGCTTGATCTACTTTTTCATTTCCTTTAGCCAACTCTAATCTTCTTGATTCATTTTTTTCCAAACTTTCTAAATCATCAAACTGTTTATATGATTCTTCCTGCGCTCTTGATTCACTCAATGAATTTTTAAGATCTCCATCATGAACTCTTTCAACGCTTGTATATTTACCTCGGACCTCGGCAAGTTTTGCCTTCAAACCTGCAATAGCATCTTTATAATTATTTGATTCAACAGTTTTGGGATCATTTAGATCTTCCATCTTGGTAGCACGACTTTCACTACTATATTTATAATCCAAATCGATATCCTTGAATTCTTCATTTTTATCAATAGCTTTAGACTCTAACAGTTTTTTAAAATTTGCGAGATTTGAAGCATTCTCCAATTGGGGGTATTTTACTTTTGCTAATTCTAATTGTGAATCTATATATGAATCAAATTTTGCTTCTAGTTCCAGGTTTTGTTTTTGTTTATTTATTTCTTTATTCGATCTTTTATCCAAGGCGTTGTTACTTACTCCGTTTTCCAAATTTCTTAAAGAAGTTTCCATTTTGGCAATTGAATCAGCCCTTCTAGACAATCCAACATCGTTAGTTTTAAATTCTTGTGTTGCATCTTGACCGCTTCCACCTGACTCTATTCCATATTTATAATTCCATGGTTTTGTTGTTATTTGTGACATATATTTGTATTTATTATTTTTACTTTTGAAGTATATAACACTTTTTTTGTTTATGCAAGTTATGACGATATTTGACAGATTCTATTTATTTGTGCAAATTCTGTACTTAGTCTATAATGTAATTATGTTAATCATCGTCGAATCTCCAGCCAAAGCCAAAACCATCGCAAAGATCGTTGGCAACAAATATAAAGTCCAAGCCAGCGTAGGTCACATTCGCCGTATCACAGATGATTCTAAAATGCCTGATGGTCGCAAACTTGAGATTAACGGAATTGATATTGAGAATAATTTTACGCCGCTTTTCCAGGTCGATGAAGCCAAAAAAGATGTCGTCAAGACTCTCAAAGCCCTTGCCAAATCTGAAAAAGAAATATTGTTTGCGACTGACTCGGACCGAGAAGGTGAAGCAATTAGCTGGCATTTGGCTGAGATTCTGGGTGTGAAAGATATGTCAAAAGTCAGGCGATTGGAATTCCATGAAATCACGCCAAAAGCAATCATGGCAGCGATAGCAAACCCGAGACCGCTGGACATCGATTTGGTAGAAGCCCAAAAAGCAAGGCAAGTAATGGACAAACTCGTAGGCTACAAACTTTCACCTGTTCTATGGACGGCAATGAGTAACTATAAGTTGTCAGCTGGTCGAGTGCAATCCCCTGCTCTCAGAATAATTTGTGAACGAGAAAAAGAAATCCAAAACTTTGTTCCAACTGAATACTGGAATATTAAAGGAGTATTCGAAGCTACATCAAGTAACCCCTTGCCAAAGGGGTCAAATCCAAAGGATTTGGGGGATTTAGTTCAAATTATCCCTCAAAATGACTCTATCCGATCAGAAATAAAGAAAAAACTAGATAGCAACATGTTAGCACTAGATCTAAAACTAACACAGGGCGGCAAACTACCTGACCCAATTGAAAACAGAAAAGAAGTTGATTCGATAACTGGTTCAATCCTATCAGACACTCTATTTACAATCAGCGAAGTCAAGAACGGATTTGAAACTAATTATACCAAGCCACCATTTATTACATCTAGTCTTCAACAAGCCGCAAGTTCTAAACTAGGATTCAACCCAAAGATGACTATGCAAATGGCCCAAAAACTATATGAGGGAATCGATATTGACGGATCGCCAACTGCTCTTATTACTTATATGAGAACTGACAGTGTGACACTTTCGGCGGACTTTCTGGAGGGTGCGAGACAATTCATCTCTCAAAAATATCCAGAATTCTTACCAGAAAAACCAAAGTATTACAAATCCAAATCCAAAAATGCTCAAGAAGCTCACGAAGCAATTAGACCTACAGATGCACTTCGAACTCCACAAAGTTTGGCTGGCAAAATTGATCCAAAAATGTTAAAATTGTACGATCTAATCTGGAGACAAACCATAGCCTGTCAAATGACGGATGAAAAAAGGGAGAAAATTAGCTTTGAGCTAGCGAATTCTAACAAGGATACATTCAGAGGTTCTGTCGCTTGGACCATTAGCTTAGGTTATAAGGCGTTACTCAATGAAGAAGTTCAGGACCTCAGTCACCTCAAGAATTATTTTGTTAAAGGCGGCAAATTTGACCTTGCAGAATTATTTTGTATTCAATCCTACACTGAACCACCATCCCGATATTCAAGTGCGTCCCTTATCAAAAAACTAGAGGAACTCGGAATAGGACGACCGTCAACATACGCCAGTATAATCTCAACTCTACAAGACAGACAATACGTCGAAGAAGCCAAAAGTTCTATGCAGCCTACACTTTTGGGAATGAAAGTCAATGATATTTTGACAGATAACTTTGAGATTGTAACTGGATCTAAAATGACGGCTGATATGGAAGAAAGTCTGGACGAGATATCAAGAGGCGAAAAAAAATATGTTGAAGTTCTGAGCGGATTCTGGGGTGATTTCAAGAACCAAGTAGAAACCAAAATGCCTGAGATCAAAGCCAAAGCTCAGGAATACAAAACTTCTACAACTGATCAAAAATGCTTTATTTGTAATGCTGATATGGCACAAAAAATCGGACCCTTCGGACAATTCTATCAATGTCTCGATGTCAAAACCCATATGTTCCCGCTCAACTATTTAGAATACAAAG
>JAYTWQ010000181.1:0-19796 GCA_043743355.1 bacterium
CTTGATTTAACAGTTTTGACTAGTTCTATGATCGACCGGTCTTTTAAAGTTGGTGAATCTATCACTGTTGAACTTCTCCGTGAACTTGGTTTTATTGATAATAAAGTCAACCGCGTCAGAATCATCAAAACTTCTGAAACAATGCAAAAAGTTTCTTTCGGAGAAAATATTCATCTTACAAAGGGAGTTCTAGAATTAATCGCTTAAATATATATCAAGTCATTGACAATTCCAGTTGAAAATGGTTTGATTGTATCGTTTGGGTATGTAGCTCAGTTGGTTAGAGCACTTCACTGATAATGAAGAGGTCACAGGTTCGAATCCTGTCATACCCACCATCAATAGATTAATAAAGACATAATTCAACATTTCAATCAATATATATGAGCAATAATTTATTTTTAAAAAAACTTCCTGAATTCAAGTCTGTACTATCTCAGAACACCGATTCCAACTACACTCTCACAATTGATCCATTATCTCCTGGGTACGGTCATACTATAGGTAATTCGCTCCGAAGGGTCATGTTGACTTCTATCCCTGGATATGCTGTTACTAAGGTTCGAATTAATGATCTTACTCATGAATATCAAGCAGTTCAAGGTGTAGTTGAGGATGTTATAGAAATTGTTTTGAATATCAAAGCACTTAGGCCAAAAATTATTACAAACGAAGAAAAAGTCACCCTTTCGCTTCTCAAAATTACAGAAGGTCCGGTAACGGCATCTGATTTCAAAGCTTCAGCGAATGCAATTATCGTTAATCAAGATGCTTATATTTGTCACCTTAACAAAGGTTCGGAACTCAACATTGAAATTGAGATCTGTGCAGGCGTTGGTTACACTTCAATGGATGATATTAATCTTTCTGATAATAAAGATACTAGAATGATTCTAGTTGATTCAGTATTCACTCCAGTTACTAATGTTGCTATGAATGTTGATAAGATTAGGGTTGGAGATAAGACTAACTTTGATAAACTTTCTATTAATTTTGATATTGATCAAACAGTATCTGCAGAAGAAGTTATTAACTACACTTTCCAGATTTTTGATAACATTATAACTAGTTCAAAGAATAATTTGATTGTAGATTATGGTGATACAAAACCAAAAGCTGCTAAAAAGATCGAATTAAATCCTGTAAAGGTGTTAGGGCAAGCAAGTACTGGAGATATTGAATTACCAGAAAAGATTAAGAGTATTTTAGAGAAAAATGGAATTACCACCAACAAAGATCTTGCAAAGAATATCGAAGCTGTCGGTGATTTTGCAGGGATTGGAGCTAAAGCTCTTGAAACTATCAAGGATTATCTTTCAAATTCTAAATAAAATTAACAAATATGCCTAGTATTGAATGGTCAAAATTATTAACTCTAAAATATTGGTTGGAAGGAACAACTGCATCAGATACGGTCAACCTCCTTCCTGTCTCTCAAGGTAGTTTTTTCTTTTATTTTTATCTCGCATTCTTTGGTGGATTAATAATTGTTTCAATTCTAATGCTTTTAGCAAAATTGTTTTTACATCCTCATCATCCACTTCAAGACAAATTTGCTCTTCTTTCTGGGAACTTAACATGGATGGGTATACTTGGACTTGGCTGGTTTACGTTAAGACAAATTCAAGTTTCATTTCTTTCTGCAAGATTATGGTTATTGTTGGGTGCTATTTGGTTTATTGCTATTGCAGTATATTTTATTCGTTACTATATTTCGTTTTACAAGCTCGAAATGAATTATTTTAAAACCAAAATTTTGAAGAAATAATCAGTTTCTTACTCCTCAAATGGAGTTTTTTTTATGCTTATAAAATATGAATATAGATACTTATACTTAGTCTATTTAAAATTTCGGATTTGAAATTACCAATTGTCATCCTGAATTTGTTTCAGGATCAAGTGAACGAGCAATCAAGGCAAAAATGCAAATCTGATGTTCTTAGTGTCAAAAGTATAAATAGAATTACATATTAAGCTGTTTTAATGTTTTTCACTTATTTTTTGTTGTTTATATATTACATATATTTCGCTTGTGGCTAAGAAATTTAATTTGGGAAAACCGAACCAGCTTCTAACTTGCTCAAGATGACGGTTAGAATTAATAAAAAAATCAAGTTCAGAGACAATAAAGTTACTTGCCGATTGGCTTAATTTGAGTTTTGGTATATGACTTTATTTGCTAAGCTTACATAACAGTTGGTCAATCTGCGATCCCTTCAAAAATACTTGTTATTGTTTTTTTATATAGCTCAACCCAATATAAAGTGTACAATTCGCTATGGTCAGGTCAGAGCGTTAGCGATGGGGGAATTACATAATTGGCTAATTTTACTTGGGTGTAGCTGTAACTTTGACTAACTATTACTTCCCTAATATTTCCAGACTTTTCTTTATTGTTCCGACTAGATTACTTTCGTCCCAGTTGTTTTCTTTCTTTAATTTTGTAATTGAACTTACAATTTCACCTCGTTTGTATCCTAGGTTGTGAAGCGCATCTGTGTAATTTACAGAAAAATCATTGTTTTTGAGCCCACTGACTATTGTCTCCACATCGACTAAAACACCCTTAAGTTCCAAAATAATTTTTTGGGCTGTTTTTTTACCCAAACCTTTGACAACCCCAAGTGCATCTGGGTCATTGTTAGCTATTGCCTCATTGATTTTTTCGTGGCCTAATCCATGTACAATACTCGTTGCCACTTTTGGTCCAACTCCTGAGACTTTCATAAGATTGTCAACACATTCGCGATCTTTAAGCTGCTCGAACCCAAACAGTTCTACTTTATCTTCTCTCTGAACATGTAGTATAAAGAGATCAAGATTCTCATTTACGAAGTATGTTCTGTTAGGATTTGCTTGTACGATATATCCAACTCCAGACGGGATTTTGAGTATTAATTTTTGGTTAAAAAGGTTGATAATTCTACCTGACAAATAGCCGATCATGATAATTATATTCAATGTTTAATTTTAATTGTTGGCAAGCCTTTGTTATTTGGAATAGTTTCAAATTCAATTTCGCACCAAATCCCATAATGATCCGATGGTTCTGAATCAAATTGTACAATACTACAAGATGAATATTCTGGCTCAAAATTTGTGAATATGTAATCTAACCTTGTTTTCCAGTAATATTCTGTTATCGGAATTTCACTTGTAACATCGTTCCATTTGGAAGTTAATTCATATTTTGAACTTTCAGGACCAAAATTAAAATCGCCAATTAATAATGTGTTCTTTTTTGAATTTGCTTTGTTCAATAATTCAATTAGTTGATTCTCATTTTTTTTGTCTATTTCAACCTTTTTCTTTTTGTGTGAAGATAATAAATGGGTGTTAAAAATAATAAAATCATCAAATTCAATTTTCAAATAACCTTTACCAGCAACTCTTTCTGCCATATTCCCAAAAATCTCCCCTTGTTCCATAAATGCTTTGTAGATAACTTTATTAGGCTTATCCCTTACCAGAACCATAAGATAGCCACAAAGAAATTGATTGTTTTTTTGGTTTTTATATTTGGATAACATAAGTGCCTTGCTTAGAGATTTGATTCTTTGTGCAAAATGCGGATTTTTTGTCCGATTAACTATGTGTAAATGTCGATTCTCGAAGTTTTTGTAAGCATTAAAAAGTGGTTTTATTAGTGAAGTTAGTAAAACAGTTTTGGGCTTTTTGATTGTACTGTAATACACGTTATAACCTTTAATTTGGAATAATATTGCATGTTTTTCTAATGCAACTTCTTGAAGGCAAACAATATCAGGTTGCAACTGTTCTATCTTTTTGACTATGTCTAAATGTTGTTTTTTGGAACTTGACCAGCGAATATTGTGGTTGTAGATTTTTATTCTTGTCATTAATTGATTAAAATGGAAATTACTTGAATTACTGTCTAACTTTATTTTATCATAGTAATAATGTCAAAACTTGCTAAGATAAAAAAACGATGATATACTAAAAAAGTAAATTACACAAAACAATATGAACAAAAACATTTTAAAAAAAATCACCACTCTTGCAATATTAAGTGCAACTATAATTTATTCTCTCAACACATTAATTCCAGGAAACTTTGAATCTTTACAAAAAATAAATAAAAGCTTGCTGGCAAAACTTGATGAAGCTGATAAGATAAAACTAAACAAAAAAATAAAACCCCTTAGTTTGAACACAACAATTAAAGTTAATGCTGATATAGAAATCAAGGATGATCTTGTTCTAGGTGAATTATTAGTAAAATTCAAAGACCTGACTCAAAAAGAAAGCTTTGTAAGAGAAAATGTTGGAGAGTTTGTGGTTAGCTCATCTTTGGTAACTCAATTGAGTATACCTATTACAGGAGATGAAGTTCAAGACAGAAAAGACACGCTAGAATTAGTCAACCAACTCAAAAGTGATTCTCGAATTGCTTGGGCTGAACCAAATCTTATAGCTCGTAGAAGCTTTGTACCTAACGATTCAAAATATAACGATCAATGGGCTCTTAAAAATACAGGTCAACCTAATCTTGCTTATTATAACCCTTATCCAACAACGATTATCCAGCCAACACCTGGATTTGATATAAAGGCTGAGCAAGCATGGGATATTAGCACAGGTAATAGTACCGTTATTGCAATTCTCGATGATGGTATTGATTACTCGCATCCAGATTTGCTTCCTAATATATATCGTGATTCTGGTGGTAGAATTATTGGAAAGAACATAGGTGACAACTGTTTTTATAGTAATAATGATGGTACTGACAATACAACATGTAATTACAAAACCATACCGTTAGATCCTAATTATGGACACGGAACTTCAGTTGCAGGAGCCGCCGCCGCCAAAGGTAACAACGCAACAGGAATATCTGGTGCATGTCCAAACTGTAAAATCATGCCAATTGGTCTAGAAGGCTTAGCAGGTGCTTCTACATTTAATACAATTAACATATACAACGGTATGGTTTATGCTATTAACAACGGAGCAAAGATTATTAATCTAAGCCTCGGGTACGATACATTTGTTCAATCAATAAGCAATTTGGTTGATATAGCATATGATAATAATATCGTTGTAGTTGCCTCTTCTGGTAACTGTGGTTTGGCTATTAATTCTCCTTCAACTGGTTGTACAACTCAAAATCAATTAGAGTACCCAGCATCTTATCCAAAAGTAATATCCGTTTCTGGAACTAATCCAGATGGAAAAAAAGCTGATTTTGCAACCGTAAACTCATTGGTTGATGTTGCTGGTCCTGCACGGAATATATGGACAACTTGGTCGCAATACACAACATCTGCCTGTGGTTCAGGAGCAATAGTTTCTGGTAATTCTACATTATGTTACGAAAGTGGTACATCTTTCTCTGCTCCTTTAACATCTGGAGTTCTTGGTCTCATGTTTGGTCAAAATCCAACATATACCTCTGCTCAGGTCGAAACTGCTCTAAAAAATGGAACTACCAACGTTTATTTGCTTAACCCAACCTTTTTTGGATTAATGGGTTCAGGTAATATTAATGCTTGTGGTGCTTTGGTAGGTTGTAATCCAAATCCTGCGTCTAGTTCTGCTGTGTCGTCTTTATCAAACTCATCTCAATCAAATACTTTGTCAGGGAATATTAATCTTAATATTTGTCAGTCAAGCACTGCTTCAACAGTATTGAATTTATCACCAAATATTGCAACAAATGAACTAAACTTGGTTTCCCAGAATGTTCCTTCGGGATTTTTTACAAGTAGCTCTAACACAACAGGTCATTTAGATATAACTTATTATCCAAGTATATCAAATTCAGCAAATTTGGGTATAATCGCTGGAACATATAAACTAGTTGTTCAAGAAGCGAATAATGCTGGAAATGTAGGGTCTGCAAAAGAGTATAATCTAATTTTTACGGTAATTAATTGCTCTTCATCTTCATCAAGTATATCCGTAAGTTCAGCCCAAAGCTCTTCATCGGCAGCCACTTCAACTCCACTTTCTTCAATTATTTCAAGTTCGAGCGTAATAGCATCTTCAAGTCAAATATCCTCTTCAAATTTGATTTCAAGCTCAAGTCTAATTGCAACTTCAGTGTCAAGCTCATCATCGTTAATTACAAGTTCCAGTTCTAATCAAGTATCTTCATCTTCGGTTCAGTATTCTTTCGGCTCATTTTTGCCTAACGCACCTTTGATTGGAGTTGTTGGATCTACATTCCCAACATTTAGTTTGAATGGTTGTAATTTATTGCCTGGTCCAACTCCAGTAACTATGTCTAGTGGAGTCAATTCAATAGGGGGTACAATAACTAATTGTGTTTTTACTCCTAACAATGGAAGTACAATTCTTGCAGCTTTTGGTTCGATTAATATACTTTACTTAAATGGTGCTGGGGTTTTAACGATTACTATTCCAACTAATTTTACTTTACCAATTGTTAGTTCATCATCTTTGATCTCTTCCAGTATATCAAGTAGTTCAGTTAGCTCATCAAGTCGTATTTCCTCTTCATCAACAGTTTTACCTTCAGTGCAAATTACAAATGTAAGCATAGTTGGATCACAATTTCAAATTACCTTTGTGCCTAATAATTATGTACCAACTTTAGGTGGAATTCATACACACTTTTATTACAATACTGAATTGAACACAGTTGTGAACAAAATGTATTCTGGGTCATCGCCATACTTTTTGGATTTATCAACCAAACCTTTGAACGCAACCCAAATCTGTTCAATTGTAGCTAATCCAGATCATACAGTGCTCGCTGGATCAGGCAATTGTTTTACGTTACCGATTCAGTTCATAGGCTCATCTTCTCAAGTTATATCCTCAAGTGCATTATTGGCGTCAAGTATAACTAGTTCTATTGTGCTCTCCTCCTCTAGCTTAAGTACTTCGTCACTGATGTTAGTTAGTTCAAGTCTAGCTTCTAGCTCTATCAGTTATTGTCCACAAAATTCACCAATTTGTACATGTCCATCAGGTTCTGAAGTTTATACTCCAATTGGTATTAATGGACTAACTGGAGTGGTTCAATGTAGGATCATTATTGTGAATAATGCAGGTGGTACTATAAATATTTCAAATAATATTCCCATTAGCAGTTCTAGAATTGCAATTTCTTCAACTATTTCATCGTCACAACAGATATTCTTTTCTTCTTCTTTGCAATCATTAACTTTCAAGCAGATTAATGAATTCAAGACTGAAACAAAACTAGAATCAAAAGACGATAAGGGTAATAAGGCTGGAGATATAGTTCTTAACCTTGAAGGGCAGGGTGAATGTTCAAAACCTTTAGAAGCAATTGTAAAAACTGCAAAAGAACAAAATATCAAAGATGGGAACAATATTTATCCTTATGGTGTACTTAATTTTAAGGTAAAATGTGATGCTGAAGTCAAAGTTAAAATCTTTTATCCAGGAATTAAAGATTGGAAAGAATGGCAGGTCCGAAAACTCATTTTCGACAAAGATAATCTTAAATATAATTGGAAGGACTTTGTAGCAGAACTTGGCTTTGAGAATAATCTTGCAACTATTTCGTATACAATAAAAGATGGTGAATATGGAGATAGCACTGCCAAAGATGGTTATATTATCGATCCAATTGGTTTGATCAAAAGAGATAACTTAGCACCAAGTACAAATATAGCTCCAGTTGTCGAAACAGCACAAAAATCCACCTCAACAGCTTTAGATTTGGTTTTGCCTAGAACGGGAGGTGTAAATATCATGAACTCAAGTACTTTTATAACTATTTTAGTAATGCTAGCTTTTATTTTAAGAGCTAAAGAAAACAAAGAATGATTACAACAACAAAACGTATTAGTAAAATCTCAAAATTTTTAGCTAATACTTTAATTATTTAAAATGTCTAATTGACAACTTAACGCTCGTCTTCATCAGCTTGAATGGGGATCTCAAAATTGCTACATCGTTGTTTCATTTAAAATTTGATATTCTAAGTTTAAAGAGTATTATTTTATTTCAATTCAATTGAAGTTGAAGAGGTTGTGGGTCGTAAATAAATTATCGGCTAAGATTCCAAAAATTACTCTTAAAGTTTAGCTTTTTTGGTGCAGTATTCTGCAATATATTCTCCTCTTGAACGGGTTTTTTCACTACTTTCAGTTGTATCATTCATAATTGATTTTCTTAATACTTCTATTTGTTCTGCTGTTTGGGGTGTTAGGCTAACTTCAGGAAGAGCAAAAACATGAAAATCTGCAACAGGAGTCAATCTAAAATTCTCCTTACCAAAAATTGCAAAACTTGAAAAATTCCCAAAACTCCTAGAATCTGCCGAACACGGTCTATTATCTCCCATCAAAAAAAACTCGCCAAAAGGAATCTTCTTTCTTGGAATAATTTCTTTTGAGTAATTTTGTTGAGTTTTTGCTGCACCCAAAACATAGCTTTCATTCAAGACTGCACCGTTTGGGTTTTCTTTATTATAAATAATCACATTTCCTCCGATGATTTCAATTTCTTCTCCTGGCAAACCTATTATTCTTTTCAAATAAAATTTGGCATTAAATCTAGTAAAATAGTTGGCGTTTCGAGCTACTTCTTTGTCTGCATAAACTGCAACTACCTGACCTCGTTCAAAATTCTTGTCGACCTGATTAACCAAAAGCATCTGGTCATCATCATAATTCGGAAAAGAACTCTTACCGTCGACCACAACTTGCTGATACACAACCAATTTTAACACAAAAATAGCAATGAGCGCAATACAAATTACATTGAATGCGATTGACATAACCATCAAAGCCGAGTTTTTTTTTGGTTGTTTTGGGGCTGGCATTGTTTGACTAGTATTCACTTTAGGATTCATAATATTATAAATTGGTTTAATGTAAAAGGATTGTCAAATGTTAATAAAAAATTGTAAAAAAAATATTTTTTTGGTAGCTGGTCGAACAGGCGGTCCGTATTTTCCTATTCCAAAGATAATTTCAGTTTTAGATGAATTTAACCCTATAATAGTTGGAGTCAAAAATAGCTTTGAGGAAAGAGTTTGCAAAACACAAAAATTAGATTTGATTTATTTACCCGAAGCCAAACTTAATATTTTATCTTTTTCAAAGTCTAATTTGGCAGATAAATTACTTGGTTTTTTTGATTTGATTTTGAATCTAGTAAAGTTTAAAATTAGCTTTTGGACTTGTATTTTTGAGCTTTTACGGCACCAGCCAAAATTAATTTATACAACAGGTTCTTTTCTTGCGGTTCCACTTTTCTTGGCCGCCAAATTATTGAATTTTTTGAGTTTAACAACAATTCGATTAGCGGTTCATCAACAAGATCCTATGGCTGGTTTGAGTAATAGAATTTGTGTCAAAAAAGCTGATTTAATCTCTTGTATTTTTAATCACACAAAGCAAAATTATCATAATTTTCAAGATTGTTTTTTAATTCAAAATCCAATTTTGGAAACCTCATATGAACCTAAATTAATTTGGGAAAATATTGAACTTCAAACATCTATTCAAACCTCCAAAAAACCTTCAATCTTGATCTTTGGTGGTGGTTCTGGTGCTAGGTTTATCAATGAATGGGTCTGGACCAATTTTGTAGAGTTAACAAAAAACTTTCGAGTTGTTCATTTGACTGGAGTGCTACAAATAGACATTGAAAAAATAAACAAAACTGAAGACTATTTTTCGCTTGATGCGGTGTTTGCAGACATGCCACAACTTTTGTCGTCTGTCGATTTTGTATTGTGTAGGGCTGGACTTGGAACAATTTCTGAACTGGAGTTCCTAAAGAAAAAAGCATTTTTGGTTCCTCTCCCTGATTCACACCAGGAACTAAACGCAGAGTTAGTCAAAAAAAGATTTGTAATTTTAAACCAAAAAAATAGCACTTCATGGCTTAATTCAATCTCGGATAATCACATTTTTGATGACAAAATTTTTGATTCAACTCAAGACTTACAAGATATTGAATATTACAAAGCCCTCAAAAGTTTAATTTCTAATTAATCATAAATGGTTTTAGTAACTCACCCTTTGCGGTAAACTAATTTGCATAAAAACTAAGCTTGTTTCGTCATTCAGAACGAAGTGAAGAATCTACAAGTCATTTTTTGAATATGCTTGTTCATCTGAGTCTTGGTCATAAATGTAGATCTGTCGGTAATCGTGGAGAAGCTCCGTTCGGCAAGCCCAAAACCACTTATCACTTTACTCTGGTTGACGATTTAAGTTTCCTGCGAAGGGTAAATTATTAACACAACACATAAAAAATTGACAAATAATATATTTTATGACAAGGATTAAGCTAGCATTTGCGTATTTTTATGTTCAATATTTCTAATTTTTTCAAAAAGTTCTCACTCTCAGTTGGCGGTTTTATAGTTTTTGTACTTTTAATTCAAGTCATAGGAGTCTTTTTTATTGATATCGTCAAAGTCAACGAGCGACAAGCTGCAGTTATTACCAGATTTGGCAAGGTTGTAGATATTCACACTGCTGGCTGGTATTTTAAGACTCCATGGTTAGACAACGTTGCTGCGGTGTATGATGCGGGTGTTCAGTCAATTTCTGCCGAGGCTGCTGCAGCAACCAAAGACCAACAAACTGTCAAAATTAAAGTTAATGTCCAATATCAGATTGATACAAGTAAGGCAAACGAAATTTTTAGACTGGTTCCGAGTCAAAAACAGCTTGACGAGCTGATCGTTCCACCTATTATTCAGGAAGCAGTAAAGTCAACAAGTGCCAAATTTTCTGCGTCCGAATTATTAGAAAAAAGAGACTCAGTGAAGATTGGAACAGAGGAGGCTTTGAATTCCAGACTCAAAGAATATTTTATCGTAATCAAAACTGTAAATATAGAAAATTTAGATTTTAGCGACGCCTATGACAAAGCAATTGAACAAAAAGTAATTGCAGAGCAACAAGTTCTTCAGGCACAACAAAGATTGAATCAAGAAAAGCTCGAAACTGAAATCAAAATTACCAAAGCTCGGGGTGACGCTGAAGCAACCAAAATTAAAGGCGAGGCTCTAAAGGCTAATCCAGAAACTATTGAAAAAGATAAAGTTGACAAATGGGACGGAAAATTACCACAGGTTACAGGTGCAGGGAATAACATCATTAATTTAGAAAAAAAATAGTTTAGATAAAAAGCATCATTCTCTAATTAAAATTTTTGAATTACAACTCCACCTGTCGCTCTCAGCTTGACTGGGGATCTAAAATTCTTAATTGTATGTAGAATTCGATTTTTAATATTTTGAATTTAAAAAACTTAATAACTTAATTTTGAAAACGATAACCCTTGACAATAACACAAATTTGTTCGATATTCTATTTGAGGCGGATTATCGAGTGCAGGTAATTCACAAACCAATTTTCATAAAAAACTATGCCAAGAAGAAAAAGAGTCCTAAAACGACCAGCTATTTTAGCAGACAAAACATTTAACAGTGAACTAGTATCACGATTAATTAATAGAGTTATGTGGGACGGCAAAAAAACTGTCGCTTCCAAAATTGTTATCAAAGCAATGATTGATGCTGGCAGCAAACTTGAAGTTGCTCCACTCGAACTACTAGAAACCGCTATTGCAAACGTCAAACCACAAATTGAAGTTAAATCCATGCGTGTTGGCGGTGCTAGTTACCAAGTTCCAGTCGAGCCATATCCAGCCCGTGCTTTGAGACTAGGACTAACATGGATCTGTGACTCTGCCCGTAATATCAAAGGAAAGCCGATGTTCATGAAATTATCTCAAGTATTAGGCGATGCCTACAAACAAGAAGGTGCAGCAGTCGCAAAAAGAAATGCTGTTCATCAAACTGCCGCAGGAAACAAAGCTTTCGCCCATTTTGCTTCACGTGCCAAGAAAAAAAGCTAATTTGTTTTAGTTGAAATAGATTACTTCCAGAAACGGAGGTATTTTTTTTGTGGACCTTCTTATTCAATAATCATGTTAAAACTTTAACTTGTTTTATATTCAAGCCAGTGCCAACTTTTACAAGTCTTGAAATTCCCCTTACGAGGGGTGGCAAAACAAGGTTTTGACGGGGTGTTTTATTTATTAAACCCAAATATCGAAACTCCAATTTTACGATTTAATAAACGATTATTAATTCAGCTATGTTCTATAATAATACGGTATGTCATCTTGAGCGAAGCGAAAGATCTGTTGGCTGTTTAGTGCAAATAGTTAGTTTTTGTTTTGCGATTCATAACAGATTCTTCACTTCATTCAGAATGACAAGCGAAATAAAGCTTTTAAAAAATAGTATAGTTATCCATTATTCAACTAATATTGAGTTTCGATATTTGGGTTTAAAAGTTGGGTAATGTCTAGCTTTAACATTTTGAAAATATTTTGGAAAAAGACATTTTGTAGAGATACGTTTTTTTGGTTCGAAATCTTAAATGCTACATAAGAGTTTAACTCAGCTCTTGAGTATATCGGTTCCTACATAAACGAATTCCCATGATTCTGGTTCTGGACCTTGATCTTGAACACCTTTTGGGTAACTAGGAATAATACCATATTTTTTGAGATTCACAAAATTATCTTTTGACATCCATTCGTAGCTTCCAGTCCTTTCAAAATCCTTATAGTAGGTTCCGGACTCTGTAACATCGACTGTATAACCGAGGTGGTGCCGTGAATAGCCAGGTAATGCAACAGTTTCAAGTGTTTTTGAAATTACGCTGTCAGCTTTTCGATCTAGTATTTCTTGATTAGTGGCTTCATGACCCAAAATTGCAAATGATTGCTTGGAGAATTCTGCACCAAATACCTGAGACTGTTCTTGAATACCTCGATAACCAGATAGAAAGACTATGGGATGACCATTTGCACGCATTTCTCTGAATAACTGTGATATGGCCTCACCCATTGGTTTTTGGACCAGATATCTTTCAAAATACATCAACTTTGACTCATCCTCAACCAAACTTCTTTTAACAAAACCTCTTGCGATTGCTATATCAGTTGCTATTTTGTTCAGAGCAGGATCTCCAAAATAATCTAAGCCACCATAATCAGATTTGATGTTAGGGTAGGATAGTTTGGCTGTTTCATAAAGTTCCTTCCATTGATTTCCTTGAAAACTTTTGAATTTTGATGATTCCTGATCTGCGATGAGGTTTTTGACCACTTCTTCTTCTTCTTTTGGAACTATAATCTCAGCTTTATTATCTTTGAGAATACTAGGCTCTGCTTTGACAACTTTTACTTCTATTTCACTAACAGTTTTTCTGTTTTCATTGTATTTTAGTTCTTTTACAGAAGAGCTGGCTAATATTAATGAACTTGGACTAGTAGATGATAAAGTATTTGCAAAACTTGAATTTATATTTGTTTTGTTTTCTGTAATGGAACTTTTTTGAATTATTGTGTTAAAAGATTTGGAAGAGCTAATCAATGGTTTTTTGAATGCAAAATATTCTTTGGCAGTGTAAAAACCATAACTTGTTATTGATACAAGAAAAAATCCTACTGAAAAAGTTAAAATAATAATTTTGTTTTTGTTAGAGTTTAATTTGAACATTAGTAAAATGCTAAACAGTTTCTGATTTTTCGTCTAATTATATTATTTTGATAAAAAAATTCGTTAGGTTCTAGTGGCTTCATCTGTTAATAACTGAAAAAGGACTATTACGCCCAAACTCTATCCAACTTTTAAGATAATTAAAAAACACAACGTCAAAACTTAGTTTTGTCACTTCTCATGATGGGAATTTCAATTTGTTGTAAAAGTGGTTATTGAATTAAGTATAACTTATAAATTTAAATAATCTAGGCAATTAATTTGCAACACTTAACTGATTTATTGGAGAATAAGGCTGGACATTACTTTGTTTTTACGCAACAAAAAAGCTCCTTTTCAGAAGTTAAAATTCAGGCTGGTGCCGCGGAAGGGACTCGAACCCTTAAGGCCTTGCGGCCGGGGGATTTTAAGTCCCCTGTGTATACCATTCCACCACCACGGCTTAGTTTATTTGAATAATCTAAATAACCTTATTTAATATCTAGGATTTTGTGTGAATTGTCAATTTATAAATAATTCAAATACAATAAATAAGTTTTATTGCTCAGAAATATTCATTGTTATTTTTTTCACTTTGAATTTTAGGTTTTGGTATAAAAATGACTCATAATTTGAATCCCCAGTCAAACTGAGGATGATGAATATAACATTTTTAACATGAAATTTCAAATATATCTGATTGTAATGCAGTTAATTACCTAATAATTCAACTTCAATTCTTCGGTTTGCTACAATTTTGAGAATTGGGATTTCGATAGACAGGATACCGAGATTGATTTTGGCTTTGATACCAGCAACATCTAAGTTCTCATTGATAGTCAATTCTCTGTAGAATTCACCCCAGACGCATTCTTCTAGCAATACTTCGTTGCCTGCTGTTTCGTATGGGCGTTTTCTGAATCCTTTGATTGTTAATGTATTATTTTCGATCATTATATCCAGGTCTTTGTGATTGACGCCAGCAACGGTCGAGACTACGTAGATTGTTTGGTCTTTTCGATAGACGTCAACAGTTAGTTGAGGTACTTCTTCTGGTTTCCAGGTTGAGTTGGTTGTTGTATTGTCCATATTTACTTGTGGCATATTATATTTTTTAATAGTTAATTCAATTAAGAATTTATAAGTTTTTGATTCCCTTGTCAAGATTTTTTTGTGAATTTATATTTTTTTTCACTTAAAATATTAGTTGAAGAGCGTAATAATGTAGCTATTTTGAGATCGCCAGTTAAGCTGAGGATGATGAGCGTTGAGTTATAAATCAGAATTTTGAGAACTAAATGTATATATAAAAAATAGTTAATAATATTATTTGGTTAATAAAAAAACCACCAAAATGGTGGCGGATATAATATAGTGGGGCAATTATTGATTATTTCATTGCATCCAGCTCTTCTTTAGAGATGAATTTGCTCAAAAGAAATTTGACTGCTGTAAAAATAATGAACATTAATACTGCAAATGTAATAAAAGCACTGATCAGGGCACCAAGATTTAATCCTGGAATACCAAAATCTGGGGTTGCTATTGTTTTTGAGCCAATTATAATACTAATAATTTTGTTAATTATCGGAGTAACTACATTAGACACTACTTCATCTACGAGTGTTTTGACAGCTCCTCCAACTACCACACCGATAGCCAATCCAATAACTCCGAATTTCTTCATGAAATTCATGAATTCTATTGCAAAATCTGCACTTTTAGTTATATGTTGTTGCATAAAATAATAAATAATAATTTGTTTAATAAAACAATGATATTGTTGGATAAAATGCAGTCTTTTGTCAAATACAAATTTAATATTCTGATACTTTTTCTAGTTCAAGTGTTTTTATTTTCTTAGTTAAAATTCTTTTAGATTCTTTAGTCGCTTCGACAACAACCTTGTCTCCATTAATTTTGATTGTCAAATTCATACAATGAGGATTATCTAATATGAACTCTGCGATTTCGTCTTGAACAATGTTGGCAACCAATGCTTTGACCTCTCTAGCGCCGTATTCAATCTTTTCATTGGCTTTGATCGATACCAAATCAACAATTTCTGGTTTAAAATTTGCTCTTCGTCCTTGCTTCAAAAGATGTTTTTGCACTAGCGCTAGTTCTTTGTTGATGACCTGATTTAAGATAGTTTTGGTGATTGGTCTAAAAACAATTTTGGATGTTAAACGCCCAAGAATTTCAGGTTTGATAGATTTTTCGACTTGTTCCATAACCTGTTTTTTGATTTCTTCATAATCTTGTTCGTCTTTTGCAATCATATCTGTAAAGCCCAATTTGGATGCAAATTTATTCAATTGTGACTTTCCAAGATTTGAAGTTAAGAAGATCAAAGCATGTTCACAGCTTACAGAATTACCTTTTGCGTCAGTGATTTTGCCTTCTTCTAACATCTGCAAAAGAATATTAAGATTATCTGGATGTCCTTTTTCAATTTCGTCAAACAAAATTACAGAGTATGGTTTTTTTCTCAAAAACTCTGTAAGCTGAGGTGCATCTTCATAACCGACATAACCAGCTGGAGCACCAAGCAATCTACTCATCTGATGCCTTTCTCGGAGTTCTGACATATCAATTTTAAGTAGATATTTGCTAAGATCTCCGTAAAGTTCGCTCGTTACCAATTTGACTAATTCTGTCTTTCCTACACCAGTTGGCCCTAATAGTAAAAAGCTAGCGATTGGTCCCTTGTTTGGATTGACTCCTGCATAGCTTCGTTTTAGGGATTTGGAGACTTGAGTAATTGCTTCTCCTTGCCCAAATATCTGAGTGTTTAATGCGCTATCAAGATCTTTTATTTTGGTATAAATATTGGAACTGATGCGAACTAGTGGAACATTGCTCATTTCTGACACAACCTTATCAAGAATTTCTTGTGTTACATATACTGTTTTTTTCAATTCTTTGTTTTTGACATTTAGTTCGGCAAGTTTTTCTTCAAGGGTTTTTTGTTCTTTTTCAAATTTTGCAGAAAGGTCAATATTGTTTGACAAAATTGCGTCATTCTTACTTTTGATCAAAGTCAAAATTTCTTTTTCGATCATTGCCCAGTCACTTTCTATCAAAGTTGCTCCGCCATTCTCAGCAAATGCTTTGAGTCTAGCACGAACCATGCATTCATCCATAATATCAATCGCTTTGTCAGGGAAGAATCTATCACTTAGGAATCTATCTGCAAGGTCAACTAGCGGGAAAACTAAGTCATCAGGCAAAACTACAGCGTGATGGTTTTCGTACATTACTTTGATGCCTCTGAGGATGTTAGCAGTTTCTTGAAGATTTGGTTGTTCGAGTCGGATTGGCTGAAAACGCCTCTCAAAAGCTTTATCTTTTTTGATGATTGTTCTGTATTCGTCTTCAGTAGTTGCACCAATAATTGATAATTCTCCTCGACTAAGCGCAGGTTTGATTATACTAGCCAAATCAGGGCCACCTTGAGACGAATTACCAGCCCCAACAACGGTGTGAATCTCGTCAATGAATAAAATTGTGTCTTTGGATGCTATAACTTCCTCTACTATTATTTTGACTCGCTGTTCAAATTCTCCTCTGAACATTGCACCAGCCAATAACCCAGCAACATCGAGGTTCATTATTTTTTTGTTCATGAGCCAGGTGGGAACTTGTCCAAGATTAATTCTGTGTGCCAACCCTTCTACTAATGCTGTTTTACCAACACCAGGTTCTCCTAGAATAATTGGGTTATTTTTGTTTTTTCTACTCAAAATCTGGATAATTCGGTCAATTTCCTTATCTCTTTCAACTAACTTAAAATCTTTCTCAACTTCAATTTTTTTGTTCAAGTCGGTTGTAAAATAAGATAGAGCTGATTGATTCTTGGTAAGTTTCTTTTTGGAATTCATGTTGATTTTTTCTTCGGTTTCAGTTGGCTTTTTGCCGTAATTATTAAACAAGTTGAGCAGTAACTCTCGAAGTTTGTGCCCCGCTGGTTCTGTCAAACCAATGATTCTTTTTCCATGAGATTCAGGTATTTCTAAGATTCCATACACAAGATGTTCAAGCCCAATATAATCATAGGCAAAATCTTCGGCTGATTTGATTGCTGAATCTAGACAATCTTGCAACTCGGCTGTGATCTCTGGCAAAAAATTGGAATTTTGCTTTTTGTTCACGTCTGGAATTTCAGTCTGAAATCGTTCTAACCCTTGTTTTTGAATAATATCCAATAGTTCTTGGTTCGAAACATTTTCGATAAAAGTAATTTGGAACGGAAGACCATCTTGTGGTTGTGAAAGTATTCCAAAAAGTAAGTGTTCTGAACCAATTCGTGTATGATTCATTTGAATTGCAATTTGTTGTGCTACAGCAAGTGCATTTTTGGCTCGGTTATCAAAGTGTGGTAATGACATATAATTTGATTATAAATTTAATTTTTCGTGTTGTCTATTTTTAATACAGTATTTTGTAAAATGCAAAGTAAATAATACTCCACCTAAATCATTATTGATAATTATTTTTATTTTGGCAAGTAATCAATTTGGTTGCTAGATTTTGTTTATACAAGTTTAAAATACTGATATGTTGAGTTCAAATAATGGACAATGAAGATTATTTAGTGTTGATAGACTGTGAAAATGGAAAGCAATTTGTATCCTTAATCCTTTACCAACTTTGACACAACAAATGTTCCCCCCTCCATTAACACTTCGCTTTATACTCAAACTATTCTAAATTCGGATTAGAAATTACGGATTGTCATCCTGAACTTGTTTCAGGATCTAGAGAACGAGTAATTAAGGCAAAAATGTAAATTCGATATTCTAATTGTTAAAAGTATACCACATTCTAGAAAAAGATGAGTCTAAATTTAATTGTAAAAGTTAGTTTTATTTTTTATCAAATTAAACAATTATAATTTGTTTGACAAAAAAGCTTATTTAGTCCAGCATTTCAAGGTTATAAACACAAACTATTAATACATTATTATGGCCAAGAGCAACGACACACAATTTACTTACTTTGCGGATGCAACAGCTAAATGTACCAACTGTGGTAGCATTTACAAATTCGGATCGACAATTGAGAACTTATCAGTTGAAATCTGCGGGAACTGTCACCCTTTTTATACTGGTAAAGAAGTCCTAGTTGACACTGCGGGAAGAATCGAAAAATTCGCTGCAAAGATGACGCAAGTTAGCACCGCAGAAAAAAAATCTAAAACCAAAACCAGAAAAACTGTTCAAAACATCGGCGATCTGATGACGGATGATTCTACAGGAGAAGATACAAAAGAAGCCCCAAGAGTAACCAAATCAAAAATGGCTGCAACTCCCATGAAAGCACCAGTTATTGACGAAAATGAAGCAAAATCTGTTGCTAAAACAAAAAAAACAGCCGACGGTGATGATTTATCCAAGGAAGAAAGTAACGAAGCAAAAGAATCTGAAGTCACTCTTTAGTATTAATCATGGTTAACAAGTTAGACAAAATAAATTGACTCTTCGATTAGTTAGTAAAAAAATTAATATGCTGAACAAGTAGCTAATTATAATTTTGATTAACTTGAGATATTACAAATGAATTAAAAATGTACAAACCTTAATCACAATATAAAGTTTTAGCTAATTTATAATCCTGATTGATTCAGGGATTTTTTTTGGCAATAAAAAGTGTGCTCAATAGTTTGTTCAAAAATTAACTTTTTATAAATCCCCCATCGCTGACGCACTGACCACTTTGGTAAGAGATGATTCACAAGTAATCTGTTATATTCAGTTAAGCTCAAAATCAAAGCTTTACAAAATTATCTAAGTTCTATTTACTCTGTAATATGAATAATTATGAAATCGGTCAAATCGGTCAAAAACTAGTTTTGCTCAAATATCTCGAAGATGGTTACGAACTCGTAGTAGAGAATTTTAATTACTATATGTCAGAAAAAGTAGGAGAGATTGATATTATTCTAGTCAAAGACAATCGACTCTATTTGGTAGAAGTCAAAACTAGAGCAACAGAAGCTTTTGGAACTATATTATCTCAGATAACTCGCAAAAAATTACGCTGTGTGTACAAGTCCTACCTTGGCTTTGTCAAAAAAAATATTAAGTTCCAGAATTACTTTGTGCAATTTGATGTTGCTACTGTACTAGGTGAAGAGATTAATATCTATCCAAATGCAGTTAGCTTTGAAGGTGTATTGTAGGTTATTTTTTATTACATTTAAATATTTGGATTGATACATCTATCGTCACTCTCAGCTTGACTGGAGATCTAAAATTACTCCCTTCCCATTTCTAATTTCTGGTTTGTTCAATTGAACTTCTTGCTACCCTAG
>JAYTWQ010000182.1:0-1533 GCA_043743355.1 bacterium
AATTTGACAAAGTCTTTTTTGCAAGGTAAACTAGAATAGTTTTAAAATAAAAACAAACAATAGATTTTTATGACTACATTTATTAATACAAAATTAAAAGCTCTAACTTTAGTTATTCTAGCTTTTTTGATGCTTTTTTCATCGATGACTTTTTCCTTAAAAGTTGCTACAGCAAATAACTTTACCATTGGTGTGTCCGCTCCTATCGACGACAATGGACTTGCCAAATGGATTCCAGATTCCAAAATACCCTTTGATCAAGCTTATCAATACTTGGTTGGTGGGGTGAATAACAATTCTGGCTGGCAAAGCTGGTCACCCAATAGTAATTTTCCATTAGATTATGCCAAAAAAGCATCGGCTCAGAATATTGCACCAGTTTTTACATATTATCAATTATTACAAAGTAATGGCAACTGTAATAGTTGTGGTGAGTCACAAAAAGACATTAGCAATCTCAATAATAAGGACTTAATGATTAAATATTATGAAGATTTTACAGTTCTTATGAAAAAATTAGGTTCAGTATCTTTTACCAAAACCCCTATTGTTCAGATAGAGCCAGATCTCTCTGGTTTTGTGCAACAAGCGACTAATGACAGCACAAAGTGTTATGGTTTCTGTACTGGATCTTGGGGCTATCCTGATATTCTCAAAACCGTTGTTGCTTCAACAGGTAACAAAGATCTGAATGGCATTCCTAATAATTATAATGGTTTCAACCTCGCACTCTTGAAGCTCCGAGACAAATATGCTCCAAATGTAAAATTAGCAATCACAGTCAGTCCATGGGCGTCTGGTAAAGATATTGCATCAGACAAAACAAAGCTCAACGAGTGGTCATTGGGTTGGAAAGTAGGTAATTTTACTAGGAATTCAGAAAAAAATAACACAAAATTAAATATATCCAAATACGATTATATTTTTACTGATGTGGCAGATAGAGATGCTGGATTTTATCAAAACATTTATGGCGATGATTCAAAGTGGTGGGACACAAATAATCAGTTATTCCCGAACTTTAATCGCTGGGAAAATTATATTAACATGATTAATCAAATGAACAACAAGCCAATAATTGTATGGCAGATACCGATAGGAAATCAATTGATGAGATCTGAGAACAACACTTGGGGACATTTTCAAGACAACAAACTTCAATACTTTTTTGATCATATTAACGAACTCAAAGCAAGCGGAATTACTGGACTACTATTCGGATCTGGGAATGCAGGCAGCACTTATCATTACGACAACAATTATGATGGCAAAACTAACCCAGATCAAATATGTAATTCTAACGAAATTTCGGTAGGTCCGCAGATCTGTAGTCAACACTGGGCAAATGAATCTGACGATGACGGCGGATACTTGAGATCCAAAGCCAAAGAGTTTTATGGGGTGAAGTAGGTTTATTCCAAAATATATACTTTCTGAGTTAATGTCCATTTTTAAGAGGACAAAAACACTAAAGTATGTTACCATTACTGGGTTAAACATTACTTTAACTTAATTATCATGAGTTCAACTTAC
>JAYTWQ010000183.1:0-3294 GCA_043743355.1 bacterium
TACGGCTTCAGCTCAGATCAATGACCTGCTCAACTCAACCTTTCCAACTTCAGCAACTGCTAATCCTCTTCAGATCCTAGTGCTAGCACTCCAATATGATAACTTCAAAGGCAAAATGGGTGTGGGGAAAATAATGTCTGGTAACATCACCAAAGGAATGTCAATCATGGCACTTCAAGAAAATAGTAATATTAAAGGTCGTGCAACTTCGCTTTTGATTTTTGACGGACTAGGACTCAAAGAAGTCGAAGAGGCAAACTCTGGCGAAATCGTAATGGTTGCAGGATTAGACGGAATTAACATCGGTGACACAATCACAACTCCTGACTACAATAGAGCTCTACCAAGAATCAAGGTTGACGAGCCAACAATCCGAATGACCTTCGGTGTCAACACATCACCATTCGCAGGAAGAGAAGGAAAACTTGGGACTTCCAGACAGATTCGAGAACGACTTTACAAAGAATTAGAGACCAATATCGCACTAAGAGTAGAAGATCACGCCAGTTCAGCCGACAAATTCATTGTGAGCGGTAGAGGAGAATTGCACCTTTCGGTTTTGATCGAAACCATGAGAAGAGAGGGCTATGAATTCGAAGTGTCAAGACCAGAAGTTATCTTTAAGACTGCAGAAGAGTTGGGAATTGTGGCGTAAAACTTTTCAAATTAATTATGCAAATTACTAAAAGCTTATCAAAATATCATAAATACAATTTAGAAGATTTAGGATTCAACCAACATGTTTTAAATGAACAAATGTTAAAAACAACATTTAATGAAACTGTAAAGTTATTATTAGATAATGGGAAATATGACGGTTCTAAATTAAGATTATTGTTAGTAAGAGGATATTTGAGAACGCTTATAGCTGAAGCTGATTTAAAAGATACACCTTCAAAAATAAGGTTTTTGTCTGAATTAAAAAGCAAGGAAGAAAATAAAGAGTCTTAAAAATTAATTTAAGTTAAAGCCAATATGCTTTTTAAGATCTTTACACTCCATCCAGATATATTCGAGTCATTCACTAAGAATGCTCTGATTGCTCGTGGAGTTGCAAAGAATGTGATAAAGTTTGAGTTGATAAACTGGCGTACAAAATATGGGATTGGTAATTACAAACAAGTTGACGATTCACCATTCGGTGGCGGAACTGGAATGGTTTTGATGGCAGAACCGATTGTGAAAGCTATAGAAGAAAATCTTTGCTTTAAAACTGAAAAGGAAGAGGTCAATAAAAACCGTCACACTCAGCTTGTCCAGAGATCCCACAAGACTCAAACCGAAATAGCAAATGAAATTATATGTGATAATTTTTCAGAGCAAAGCGAAGAATCTGCCACAATCGACGACATAACTTCAAACGAAATCAATAATGATTGTCTTTCTGAGTTTGATTCAAAACTCTCCTCAACTAAAAATAAACACTTAACTATCAAGATCCCCAGTCAAGCTGAGGATGACGAAATTACTGTAGCACATTTAAATCCAAAAACTTCTGAGCAACATCCAATTGAACACAAATCCTATTTACCAAATAACGCAAAGTTTTATCAGGATACAAAATCAGGTAAGAATAAAACAAAAAAAGTCAATATAATGATGACGCCGCGAGGCTTTCCGATGAATCAAAAAGTAGTTGAATGGCTGGCAGAAGATTTTGAAGAAATCAATATATTATGTGGTAGATATGAAGGCTTTGACGAACGCGTCAAGGATTATGTAGATCTAGAATTATCAATTGGAAACTTTGTGTTGAATGGTGGTGAAGTTGGAGCGATGTGCCTAGTTGAAGCTGTGTCAAGGCTAGTCCCAGATTTTATTACCAAAAACAATTCCGTACTTCACGATTCTTTTTCATCAGGATTGAACGAATACAAAGAATTCCAATTCGAGAATAGCAAGCATCAATATAGAAATGAAATTGTGAAAAGTGTAAAAACACCCCTTGCGAAGGGTTCAAAGTCAAAGACTTTGGGGGTTATTACCCAAAACGCAAACCTATTTGACAATGAATGGTGGACCAAAAATATTTTACCACACATCGAACATCCACAATACACTCGACCAGAAGTCTGGCGAGGAATCTCAGTTCCAGCTATATTGAAAACTGGCGATCATGCCAAAATCCAAAAATGGAGAACAAGATGGTATTAGAGCTTTAAAGAATAAAAGTTACCCTGTGTCATTCAGAACGAAGTTAAGAATCTGCAATTAATCTAACTTTAAATATTAATTTTATTACTTACACAACCTACAGATCTTTCGTTTCACCCAAGATGACGACACAACTTTTATTCAAAGAAAAAAATCATTCGCATTGCTCTATAATTCTTAGATCCTGAAACAAGTTCAGGATGACATTGGGAGTATTACCAAATAATACAAAAAATATAACGATTAATTGAAATGAAACTAAAACTACACAACTGGAAATGCTTTGAAAATAAGTCTTTTGAGATTCCGAGGACCAATTTTTTGTTGCTCGACGATAATGGCAATGGCAAAACATCTATTCTTTCAGCGATTTATTCACTCTTGACAGGCAAAGCTTTTCCTGTAACCAAATTCAACCAATATCTGCAATTTAACAAAGAATATTTTGGCGTATCGACTGATAATCCTAGCTGGTTTTTGAACGGGAAAATATCACCAAGCGGGCGGATCGTTACCAAATACCAAATTCCGCCAGAAAATGACTTTTTGGGCTTTGGGTCTGTCAAAAAAAACTCAATCTTAACCTACCAGCCAACAGATAACTACTGGCTATTCCAGTCTCGGACCAACAAACTTGCAATTTTGGATCAAATAATTGGCAATGAAAATCACGAATATATCAAAGCAATCAACGAACTAAACAAACTCACAAAAGGCAAGCTCGAACTTATCAAACATTCTAACGAAACAGGACAAATTGACTGGATCATGGTAGAAACTCTAAGTCAAAAAATCCTCGAATTATCAATTTTTATTTGGCAAAAAAGACTAGAATTTTCGATAGAATTTGAACATAAAATCAAAAGTTTTACGGATTGGATTAACCTTACTGTCAAAGATTGGAACATTGAATGGGAAATAACCAACTCAATTGGAAAGAAAATCTGCATCAAAAAGAATTTTGGTTGGGAATATGTCAAAAATGAACTTGGGCTACACAATAATGATTTCAAAAAACTTTGGCAAAAAGAAGCTATAATAGAAAAGGTTTTGTTTGGAGCCAATCGAGATGATTTTGTGATAACATCCAATTATCAAAAACTTGAGAACATTCTATCTCGAGGAGAGATGAGACTTTTT